>CAJCJH010000043.1 GCA_903970615.1 Rhodospirillales bacterium | reverse complement strand
GGCGGCCGAACCCGCCGAACCGATATGCGAGCTTGAGCAAATGCGCGTTGCCGGTAGCCATGTGCGGCGTGCTGCTGCTCAGCGCCTGCGCGGTCGGGCCGGATTTCAAGGCGCCGGATGCACCGGATACGAAGCAGTTCGGCAATCGAGCGCTGCCGCCGCAAACCGGCTCGGCCAGCGGTGACGCCGGAGCTGCCCAAGCGTTCCAGATCAGCAACCAGCTACCTTCCCAATGGTGGCAGCAGTTCGGCTCCGAGCGGCTCAGTACACTGGTGCTGGAAGCGTTCGCGGCCAGCCCGAGCGCGGCGTCGGCGGAGGCTGCGCTGCGTCAGGCTTATGCGAATTATCAGGCTCAGCGCGCTGGGCTTTTCCCGGCTTTCGATGGCAAGGCCGATGCACAGCGGCAGAAAATCAGTGGTGCTGCGTTCGGCGAGCCGGGTGCCGGCGATTTCATCTACAACCTGTTCGATGCCTCGGTGAATGTCACTTACAACCTCGATCTTTTCGGCGGCGTGCGGCGCGGCGTGGAGGCGAAGGCGGCACTGGTGGACTATCAGCGCTTCGAACTCGAAGCGGCGTATCAAACACTGGCGGCGAATGTCGTTACCAGCAGCCTGACCGAGGCCAAGCTGCGCGCCTTGCTGGCCGCGCAGCAAGCAATTATTGCGGATGAGCAGGAAACGCTGCGGATCACCGAAGTGAGGTTCCAGGCCGGCGCGGTGTCATCATCCAACGTGCTGACTGCGCGCTCGAATCTGGCCAGCGATCGCGCCACTTTGCCATCGCTGCGACAGCAGCTCGATCAGGCCCAGAACCAGCTGGCAGTTTATCTCGGTAAAACGCCGAGCCAGCGTGCGACATCCAACTTCGACCTGAAGGAATTCACTCTGCCCTTGCAGATTCCGGTGTCGCTGCCGTCGGAACTGGTACGCCAGCGGCCGGACGTGCGCGCGGCCGAAGCGCAGTTGCACCAAGCCTCCGCGAACATCGGCGTGGCAACGGCCAACCTGCTCCCACAAATCCAGTTGACCGGCAGTTACGGCCAGGAATCCGGCAGCGCCGGCAGCCTGTTCGATGGCGGCGTCTGGAGTCTGGGCGCGAGCATTACCGCACCGCTGCTGCATTTCGGCCAGCTCACCGCACAACGGCGCGCCGCTCTCGCCGCTTACGATGAGGCAGCGGCAGATTACAAACTCACAGTGCTGCGCGCGTTCCAGGATGTCGCCAATTCACTCACCGCATTGCAGACCGATGCCGACGCGCTCGCCGCACAATATGAAGCGACCGACGCGGCGAAAGCGAGCCTGTCGCTGGCCGAAAAACAGCTCAAGCTCGGCGGCATCAGCTATCTCGATCTACTTACCGCGCAGCAGCAGTATCAACGCGCCAACACCAGTTATCTGCAAGCACTGGCCGCGCGCTACACCGATACCGCCGCACTATTCCAGGCGCTCGGCGGCGGCTGGTGGAACCGCGATCCGGCACAACCGGCAACGCTGCCGCCACCGATCGCGGGCTCTGTGTCTGCCGCAGCGGTAAATGCTTCTTGAACACTGTCCGCCCGATCAGACGATCGCGCACCGAATTGATGAATGGAGAGATGGAATGAAGCGCTGGCTGATCTGGATCGGCGTGGTACTGCTGCTGGTGCTCGTTATCGTGGGCATCAAGGGCTATGGCACTTACAAGATGATTCAGGGTTTCAAGACCGCGGGCGTGCCGAAGCAAACGGTGTCGACCATCAAGGCTGAAACCCAGGAATGGCGCACGCAGCTCAGCGCCATCGGCAGTCTGCGTGCGGTGCGCGGCACCGACCTCAGTTCGGAAGTGGCGGGCATCGTCGATACGGTTAAATTCGAGAGCGGCGAAGATGTCAAAGCTGGCGATCTGCTGCTGCGGCTGCGTTCCGCCGACGATGAAGCTCATCTGAATTCGCTGAAGGCTACGGCGGAAGTTGCGGAATCCAGCTATAAGCGCGATCAGGCGCAGCTTGAAGCGCAGGCGATCAGCCAGGCAGTGCTGGACAACGATGTGGCGACGCTGAAAAGTGCGCAGGCGCAGGTTGCCCAGCAACAGGCTTTGCTCGACAAGAAATTCATCCGCGCACCGTTCGCCGGTCATCTGGGTTTGCGCGCGGTCGATATCGGCCAGTTCCTGAATCCGGGCGACAAGATCGTGACCTTGCAGGCGCTCGATCCGCTGTTTGTCGATTTCCAGTTGCCGCAGCAGGCGCTGGCGCAGATCAAGACCGGGCAGACCGTCACCGCGACTTCGGATACCTTTCCGGAGAAGAATTTCAGTGGCGAAATCCTGGCGATCGATCCGAAGATCGATGCCGATACGCGCAATGTGCAGGTGCGCGCGATGGTGAAAAATCCCGAACATACCTTGCTGCCGGGCATGTATGTGAATGTGTCGATTGGCGTTGGCGAAACCGCGAATTACCTCACGCTGCCGCTGACGGCAGTAACCTACAACCCCTATGGCGAGACGGTTTATGTCATCGGCCATCCCGATGCCAAGCCAGCGGGCGATGCGGCCAGCGATAAGTCCCAGCCGCCTGCGCCAAGTGATCCGGATGCGCTGATCGCCAAACAGGTGTTCGTCACCGTCGGCCCCAAGCGCGGTGATCAGGTAGCCATCCTGAAAGGCATCAACGCCGGGGATGAAGTGGTCACCAGCGGCCAGATCAAACTGCACAACGGCACGCAGGTTTTGATCGACAATTCGGTGTTGCCGGCCAACAGCCCGAATCCGACGCCGCATGAACAGTAAGCCGGCGGTGCGCCGCTTGATCCCTCGAAACAGCCCAGCCCGGCGACCAGGAATGCTGCCGTGAAATTCACCGACCTGTTCATTCGAAAACCGGTGCTGGCGACCGTCGTCAGCCTGATGATTCTGGTGCTCGGCCTGCGCGCACTGGCGAGCCTGACGGTACGCGAATATCCGAAAACCGAAAACGGCCAGGTGACGGTGACGACCACTTACTTCGGCGCCAATCCGGAAGTGATCGCCGGCTTCATTACCACGCCGATAGAGGCGGCGGTGGCGGAAGCGCAAGGCATCGATTACCTGAGTTCGACCAGTTCCAGCGGCGTCTCCACCGTCACCGCCAATCTGCGGCTGAATTACGACTCCAATCGCGCGCTGTCGGAAATCAATACCAAGGTGCAGTCGGTCATCAACCAGTTGCCGCCGGAAGCGCAGCAGCCGGTGCTGGCGGTGTCGCTGGCCAACAGCGTGGCACCGATGTACCTGAGTTTCAGCAGCGAAACGCTGCCGTCGAATCAGCTCACCGATTATGTGATCCGCGTGGTGCAGCCGCGGCTGCAATCGATTCCCGGCGTGCAGAAAGCCGAGCTCGGCGGCCAGCGTTTGTATGCGCTGCGGGCCTGGCTCGATCCCGCGCGGCTGGCCGCGGTGGGGGTGACGGCGCAGGATGTTTTCACCGCGCTTTCCAACAACAATTATCTGTCCGCGCTCGGCACCAGCAAGGGCGACTCGGTGAGCGTTGACCTGATCGCAGATACCGATCTGCATTCGGTCGACGAATTCAAGAATCTGGTGGTAAAGCAGAAAGGCGATGCGCTGGTGCGGCTGCAGGATGTCGCCACCGTCGAACTCGGTGCGGAAAGCTACGACTACAACGTCGCCTTCAACGGCAAGCGTTCGCTGTTCGTCATCATTCGCGTGGCGACCGACGCCAACATCCTCAAGGTCATCAGCGATATCAAGAAAGCGCTGCCGGAAATTCAGGCGCAACTGCCCACCGGCATGCATGGCGCTATTTCCTACGATGGTACCGATTACATCAATGCCTCGATCAAGGAAGTCGAAAAAACGCTGACCGAAGCGCTGCTGATCGTCACGCTGGTGATCTTCCTGTTCCTCGGCTCTCTGCGTGCCGTCATCATTCCGCTGGTGGCAATGCCGCTGTCGCTGATCGGCGCATTCTTCGTAATGCAAGTGCTGGGCTATTCGATCAACCTGCTGACGCTGCTGGCGCTGGTGCTGGCGATTGGTCTGGTGGTCGACGACGCCATCATCGTCGTCGAGAACGTCGATCGCCACACGAAGCTCGGCCTTTCGCCGATCCAGGCTGCGCTCACCGCCGCGCGCGAACTCGCCGGGCCGATCATCGCCATTTCCGTGGTGCTGATCGCGGTCTATGTGCCGATCGGTTTCCGCGGCGGACTCACCGGCGTGCTGTTTTCGGAATTCGCATTCACGCTGGCCGGGGCGGTTGCGGTTTCCGCGGTGATCGCGCTGACGCTATCGCCAGTGATGTGCGCGCGATTCCTCAATTCCGCACATGGCGAAAACCGCTTGGTGCAGTTGATCGACCGCAATTTCGAGCGCTTCACCGCGTTCTATCAGCGCGTGCTGCGCTCGCTGTTGAACGCCTGGAAAGCGGTGATCGCGTTCGGCGCCGTCATCATCGCGCTGATCTTCCTGATGCTGGCGCTGCCGCAGCTGGGCGTGCTGGCGAAGCAGGAATTGGCGCCGGCGGAAGACCAAAGCTTCCTGTTTCACATTCTCACCGGCGCACCGGATTCCACCATCCGGCAGATGGGCATTCTTTCACATCAGGAATTCGAGTCGATGCACGCGCTGCCAGAGTTCGGCAATTCGTTCCAGGTGGATGGCATCGGCAAGACCAACGTCGGCTTCGGCGGCATCATCCTCAAGCCGTATTCCGAACGCAGCCGCAACGCCCACGATATCCAGCTCGATCTGCAACAGCGCAGCAACAAGATCGCCGGTGCCAGTGTTTACTGGATCAATCCGCCTTCGCTGCCCGGCCCCGGCGGCGGCTTGCCGATCCAGTTCGTGATCGGCACCACCGCACCGTTCAAGGAGCTGTATGAAGTGTCGCAGGCGTTCGTGCAGAAAGCGCAGGCCACCGGCAAATTTTATGTGGTCGATAACGATCTGAAAATCGACAAGCCGCAGACGCGCGTGGTGCTGGATCACGACAAGGTCGCGCGCCTGGGCCTGACGATGAAGGATGTCGGCGCGGCGCTCAGCAGCATGCTCGGCGGCAACTACGTCAACTACTTCAGCATCGCCGGCCGCTCCTACAAAGTGATCCCGCAGGTCATCCAGACCGAGCGCCTGAATCCGGATCAGCTCGGCGATTACTACCTGCACACCGCCAAGGGCGTTATCGCTGCGTCCGCCGTCGCCAGCCTCAAAACCGAAACGGTGCCGGAGTCGATCAACCATTTCCAGCAGCTCAATTCCGCCACCATCGGCGCGGTTTCCGGCGCAACCCAGGGCGAAGCGCTGGCGCTGCTTAAGCAGATTGCAGCCGAGGTGCTGCCGCAGGGTTACAGCATCGATTACGGCGGCGAATCGCGCCAGTACGTGCAGGAATCCAACGGCTTTTTGCTGACCTTCGCCTTCGTGCTCATCATCATTTACCTGACACTCGCCGCACAGTTCGAAAGCTTCGTCGATCCGCTGGTGGTGATGACTTCCGTACCGATGGCGATCTTCGGCGCGCTGGTATTCATCTTTGAAGGCGCGGCCACGCTCAACATCTACACGCAGGTGGGCCTGGTCACGCTGGTCGGCCTGATCGCCAAGCATGGCATCCTCATCGTGCAGTTCGCCAACGACGAACAGAAGCTCGAAGGCAAGTCGAAACTCGAAGCCATCGTCGGCGCCGCCAGCATTCGTTTAAGGCCGATCCTGATGACGACGGCTGCCATGGTGCTCGGCGTCATGCCGCTGGTAATCGCTAGCGGCGCGGGTGCCGTCGGCCGCAATCACATGGGTCTGGTGATCGCCACCGGCATTTCGATCGGCACACTCTTTACACTCTTCATTGTGCCGGCGATGTACCTGCTGCTGGCGCAGGATCATTCACTGCGGCGCACCGAAGAGTCTGCGTTGCCGATGGCTCAGGTTTGAGAAAATGCTCAAAATAGTTCAGCGCGGCATCTTGACCAGATTTCCAAACATTACAGTTTTCAAGTTGAATCAGCCGCCGTAGACCTGAGTCAATACTGGCTTCTATCGCAGATTCCATTACAACGCGGCTCGCTGCTAACGCGGCGACCAGCGCCTGTTGAGCGCATTCAAAACCAGATAGGGATAATCAGGCTTGCCGGTACTGCCGTTGTAGCGTGCCAGTCCGCGCACATAATTGCCGTGTTCCTTGTCGAGATAAAACCGCAGAATCGTGCAACCCATGCGCAGATTGGTCTGGGTATTGAACAGGTTGTCGCCGTTATGGCCGATCTCATCCAGCCAGAACGGCATGATCTGCATGTAGCCCATCGCGCCAGTGGTTGAAATCGCCAGCCGATCAAACCCGCTTTCGATGTTGATGACCGCCAGCGCCAATTCCGGCGACAGCTTCGCGCGCGACGACTCCGCGTGCAGCATGCGCAAAAAATCCAGCCGCTGCGCCGAATCCGTCAGCGCCCTCGGCGCGAAGCGCGTCATCCGCGAAGAAAAATCGGTGAGCCAGACTTCGGCATCATAACGATCGTCGAAGCTGCTGCCTTCCGCCAAAGCCTGCGCCATGCGATGACGCAGCTCGGGTTCCGGTTCACCGGTCGGGCCGGCTTTTGCGATTGAAATGACCAGCGTCAGCAGGCTTGCGGCGACAACGCTAAACGCACGCGAGACAGGCACGAAACCCACGCAATCAGCTTCGGGTTCGCTCGATCACGGCATCCACCGTTGCCGCAATCATTTCCGCCGCGGCGGCGTCGCGCCGCTTGTACTCAAACTGATTCTGCGCGAGACCTTTTTCGCCGATGACGATGCGATGCGGAATGCCGATCAAGTCGGCATCCGCGAACATCGGGCCGGGGCGCAGGCCGCGATCGTCCAGCAGCACTTCGATGCCGGCATCGAGCAATTCCGCGTAAAGTTTTTCCGAAGCAGCTTTGGCCGCTTCGGACTTATCCGTGCCGATCGGGCAGATCAGCACGCGGAATGGCGCGATCGCATCCGGCCACAGAATGCCTTTGTCGTCGTTGCGCTGCTCGATGGCGGCGGCGACGATGCGCGTCACGCCGATGCCATAACAACCCGCTTCGGGAATGATCTCCTCGCCTTGCGCGCCGAGTACGGTGACGCCGAGCGCCTTGGTATACAGATTGCCATTCTGGAAAATGTGGCCGACTTCGATGCCGCGAACCAGCTTCAAGCTGCCCTTGCCGTCCGGCGAGGGATCGCCAGCGACGACGTTTCGCAGATCGGCCGCTTCCGGCTCCGCCGCGTCGCGACCCCAGTTCGCGCCGCGCAGATGGAAGCCGGCGAGATTCGCGCCGCAGACGAAATCGGCAAGTGCGGCCGCAGCGAAATCGGCCAGCACCGGCACGGGCTTGGCGCCGGCTGCGAACACCGGGCCGAGGAAGCCGGGTTCACAGTTGAAGGCGGCCTGGATTTCAGCGTCGGTGGCCAAGGTCAAGGGCGCGGAGATGCGCGGATGCTTTTCGGCTTTCACCGTGTTGAGCACGTGATCGCCGCGAATGGCGAGCGCGATCAGGCCACCGTCGCGCGCCTTGACGACGATCAGCTTTAGCGTCGTCGCCAGCGGAATCTTCAATAATGTGGCGACTTCTTCGCAGGTTTTCTGCGCAGGCGTCGCCACTTTTGCGAGCACCGCAGTCGCCGCGTTGCGCGCACCCGCAGGCTGCGTTTCGGCGGCTTCGACATTGGCGGCGTAACTGGATTGATCGGACACCGCCAGCAAGTCTTCGCCCGAATTGGCCAGCACATGAAATTCTTCGCTGCGATCGCCGCCGATCGCGCCGGAATCCGCTTTCACAGCGCGGAATTCGACGCCGATACGGCTGAAAATGCGCGTATAAGTATCGCGCATATTGCGGTATTCGCGTTCCATGTCGGCGACATCGAGATGGAAGCTGTAGGCATCCTTCATCAGGAATTCGCGGCCACGCATGACGCCGAAACGCGGCCGGATTTCGTCGCGGAACTTGGTCTGAATCTGGTAGAAATTCACCGGCAATTGTTTGTAGCTACGGAAATCGCGGCGCACCAGATCGGTGATGACTTCCTCGTGCGTGGGGCCGATGATGAAATCGCGGCCATGCCGATCCTTGAATCGCAATAGTTCCGGGCCGTACTTGTCCCAGCGGCCGGATTCCTGCCACAACTCAGCCGGCACTTCCGGCGGCGCCAGCACCTCGAATGCGCCCGCGCGATTCATTTCTTCGCGCACGATGGCTTCGACTTTCTGCAGCACGCGCAGGCCCAGCGGCAGCCAGGTGTAGAGGCCGCTGCCGAGCTTGCGAATAAGCCCTGCGCGCAGCATCAGGCGATGCGAGATCACTTCGGCATCGGCGGGCGTTTCCTTGGTCGTTACCAAGGGAAAGCGGGACAGGCGCATGTACGTTTTCGATTTTGTGGGCGGTCGCGCAGTTTAGTCGAAGGCGGCGAATTCGCCACACAGCGCACGGTCGCCAGCCGCAGAAAAAAGGCCGGACATCGAAATGTCCGGCCTGATTTCCAGCTTGACGATCACCGTAAATATGGTGCCGGCAACGCAGAAGAAACTACGCAGATATCAATAAAACGGCACGCGCACGCCGAATCGATAGTCGTACATCAAGCCGGGCAGGAAGTTGTCGTAGGTATCGCTGTTGCCGCTGTTGGCGTGCAGGCGCGTCCATTCGTATTCGGCAAACAGTTCGATGCTGGCGCGGCGGCGAAACATGCTGCCGAGCGGCAAGGCCACGCCGCCTTTGAATTCCGGACCACGCGATTTGGACAGCTTCAGATAACCGCCCTCACCATAGAACTGCACCAGCAGGGGCAGATTGGTACGGAAGCCACCGAAAAAGCCAGCGCCATCGTCGTTATCGTACGCGCGATAAAGGTCGCCGTATTGATCCTCCAAAACCGGCGTACGAAAACGGTAGTGGACGTAGTCAACCTTACCGTAAACCGTGGCTTGCGCCAGCGGCAGATAAGCCTGCAAGCCACCGCCGAGCCGCGCCTGCTCGTCCAGACTGGAGCCGTAATAAGTGTTTTGTGTCGAATACTCGTAAGGATAATCTTCGTCGTTGTACTGGTATTTGCCTTCGATGAACGTGTAGAACGGCAGATTTAGCTGACCGCCGATGCCGACGCCGCCGCCATCCGGACTGTGGTCGGTTTCGCGGATTTTCTGATCGGCATAGGTCGACCAGAGATCGATATCGCCGGACGCTCGCCAGAATCCCGGCGGCCCATCTTGCGCGAAGACGACACTCGGGACCGCGACGATGCCGAGTGCCAAACCCAGGAGCACATTACGCATGAGACTTCCCTCTCTTAACAGCGCCCTTGGCGACATTTCCGAAACATTTTCCGGGCAGGGCGAAACCGGCTGCGTGTATCAAGCCCGCCAACGAATGAACGCTTGCTGAACGCGGCTGCGAGAATTCTGCGGCGGTTGCGTCGCTCGACGCACCAGCAAGACCTCAATCGTCGAGCTGTAGTTCGCGCTCGATCACGCAGCCATTCGCATCGATCGCCCACGCACGCAATTGCAGCACTCCCTTGGTCGCCAGCGAAGCGCTGAGCCGCAAGACTTCCGGCCTCGAATCGAAATCGGCGGCGGTGGGCATCGCCGGTTGATCCGGCCGATGCTGGTAGATCGCCCACAGCTGGCGCGACTGCGCGCGGAAACGCGCGTCGGCGGCGATCAGCAAAGCCGCCAGATCGATTGTCGGCTCCGCGACGAAGTAGGTATCCGGCAAGTTTTTGGCAGCGACGGCGGCAAGAAAACCGTGCCCACCGGCCAGCTGTGCTTCGTGCAGCAGCTGGATCGCAAAACGGCGCGGCATCATCAGCGGTGCTGTCATCGGTTTCATCTCAATTCATCACGGCAAACGGGACACTCAGGATCGCGCGGAATCGACAGTGCGCGCCATCGCATGCGCAACGCATCCCAAAGCTGCAAACGGCCAGCGTCGTCGCCGAGGCCGAGCAAGGCTTTCATTGCGACGAGTGCCTGCAGGCTACCGATGGTGCCGACTACCGGGCCGAGCACGCCGGCATCTTCGCAGTTCTCCTGCGCTTCGCCGGTTTCCGGATACAGGCAGTGATAACAGGCGCTGCCGCGCGCACTGTCGAACAAGGCAAGCTGACCCTCGAAGCGGATTGCCGCGGCCGAAACCAAAGGCTTGCGGGCAGCGACACAGGCGCGGTTGACGGCGAAGCGCGTCGGAAAATTGTCGCTGCAATCGAGCACGATATCGGCTTCGCGCACGGCGGCGAGCAGCGCTGCGGAATCGAGCGGACCAGGCCGCAAGGCCACTTCGATTTGCGGATTCAGCGCGAGCAATTGCTGGGATGCCGCTTGGGCCTTGTCGCGGCCGACATCGCTCTGGCGATAAATGATTTGCCGCTGCAAGTTGGAGAGATCAACGCGATCACGATCGCTCAGCAGCAGCCGGCCGACACCGGCGCCGGCGAGATAGAAGGCGGCGACCGAGCCGAGACCACCAACGCCGATGATCAGCGCAGTCGAATCCCGCAGCAATCTCTGGCCGTTGACGCCCACTTCCGGCAGCACGATCTGACGCGCATAGCGCGCCGACTCGGCAATCACGCGGCCATCCAGCGCGCACCGGTAGCGCGTTCGAGGCCGGCCAGATCGCGGCGCATGGTCACGTCCGCATATCCGCGCGCCTGAAACAAGTCTCGCACCGCAGCGCCTTGCGTCGCGCCATGTTCCAGCAGCAGCCAGCCACCGTGCTTCAAGTGTTCGGGCGCGTGCTGCACCAGATGACGGATCGCATCAAGACCATCGACGCCAGAGATCAAAGCTTGCAGCGGCTCATGCTGTAGCGAAGGCAAATGCGCATCGTCCTCGGCCAGATAAGGCGGGTTCGATATCAGCAGGTCGAAACGCGAATTGACCCGCTCATTCGCCGGTTCAGTAGCCGATTCATCGATGATTTCGTGCGCCAGCGGCGCAAGCCAATCGCCCAGCCGGAATTCGACTTGCGGCAAACCCAGCGCCTGCGCATTACGGCGCGCCACAGCGAGTGCGGCGGCACTCGAATCGATGGCGATCACTCGTGAATCTGGACGTTCACGCGCGAGCGCGAGCGCAATCGCGCCGCTGCCAGTGCCGAGATCGGCCAGCGCGGGCCTCGCTGAATCCTTGAGACATTGCAAAGCCCATTCGACCAGCAGCTCGGTTTCCGGGCGCGGCACCAGCACCGCCGGCGTCACTAGCAAACTCAAACTCCAGAACTCCTTTTCGCCGAGGATGTACGCGATCGGCTCGCCGTTTTCACGGCGCAAGATTGCCGATTCAAAAGCCTGCATCTGTGCAGCGCCCAAGGCTTGCGTGTCGCGCGTGCGCAGTTGTGTGCGGCTCAACTGAAGGACAGCAGCCAGCAATAATTCTGCATCCAGACGAGCACTCGCGGACATGCGCTTGAGTCGTTGCGCAGCAGCGGCGAGGCCGATGGCGATTGTCGGCGGCACTGCGATTTCATCAGCCAGCATGCTCATGTCGACTCGGCCGCTTCCGCCAGCAATTCGGCCTGATGCTCGGCCAGCAGCGGCTGGATCACGCTATCAACGTCACCCGCAATCACACGATCGAGCTGGTAAAGCGTGAGATTGATGCGGTGATCGGTAACGCGGCCCTGCGGAAAATTGTAGGTGCGGATACGCTCGGAACGATCGCCGCTGCCGACCAGTTTTTTGCGCGTCGCCGCGCGTTCGCTGTCTTCCTTGTTGCGCTGCGCATCGAGCAGCCGCGAACCCAGCAGGCTCATCGCTTTCGCGCGATTCTTGTGCTGGCTGCGTTCTTCCTGGCATTCGACCACCACGCCGGTGGGAATGTGCGTAATGCGGATCGCCGATTCGGTTTTGTTGACGTGCTGCCCGCCCGCGCCGCTGGAACGATAAGTGTCGATTTTCAAGTCGGCCGGATTGATCTCGATCGCCTGCGTTTCTTCCAGTTCCGGCAGCACGGCAACGGTCGCCGCTGAGGTGTGAATGCGCCCTTGCGCCTCGGTTTCCGGCACGCGCTGCACGCGATGCGCGCCGGATTCAAATTTCAAACGCGAGTACGCGCCGAAGCCGGCGATGCGCGAAATGATTTCCTTGTAGCCGCCATGCTCGCCTTCGCTTTCCGACAGGATTTCCACGCTCCAGCCCTGCAATTCCGCATAACGCGAATACATGCGGAACAGATCGCCGGCAAAGATCGCGGCCTCGTCGCCGCCGGTGCCGGCGCGAATTTCGAGAAACACGTTATTGCCGTCGAGCGGATCTTTCGGCACCAGAAAGCTTTGCAATTCGGCCTCGAGTTTTTCGGTGCGCGCTTTCAGCGCCGGCAATTCCGCATCGGCCATCGCGCGCATTTCAGGATCGCTGCGCAATTCTTCAAGCCCCGCGATTTCCTTCAGACTGGCTGAGTAAGCGGCGAAAGTTTCTGCCAGCGGCCCAAGCTGCGCGTATTCCTGCGACAAGCGCCGAAATTTATCGGTATTGCCCAGTACGTCTGGCGACGACAATTCGCGCGCGATTTCCTCGCGGCGCTCGGCCATGGTTTCGAGTTTTTGCAGCAGGCTGGGTTTCATCAATCAGGTCTATCACGCGCTTTCATCGGGCTCGCCCCGGACGACCACGCAGCCCGGATTCGTGAAAACGCGATGATGCCTGTTCCGGTTCCTGCGCGACAGCCCGATTGCAGAGCTAGTTGTCGGAATCCGGCAGATCGAACAGCTTGTGAGCGGCGTCGATCAGCATCGACTGCTCCACCGCATCCGCCTTGTGCAGACGCTCGCTCGGCGCGTGCAGCAGCTTGTTTACCAGCGTATCGGCGACGAACGCCATCACCGCTTCCGGCGCTTCGCCATTGCTGAGTTTGCGCTTCGCTTTTGCCAGCACTTCGTCGCGTTGCGCGCGTGCGCGCGTGCGCAAACGGCGGATGGTGACGCCGGCATCGCGGCTTTCCATCCAGCGCTCGAAGGTGCGCGCGTAATCTTCGACCAGTACTTCGGCCTGCTGCGCCGAGGCTTCGCGCACTTTCAGGTTTTCGGCGATGACGGCGCGCAGATCGTCGAGCGAATAGAGATAAACATCTTCAAGCTGTGCGATCGCGGGATCGAGATCGCGCGGCATCGCCAGATCGATCATCAGCACCGGTTTGTGGCGGCGGCGCGCGATCGCGCGTTCGACGGCATCGCGCCGCAGGATGTGATCGCGGCTGGCGGTGCTGGAAATGATGACGTCGGCATCCGGCAGATGGGTGCCGATATCCGCCAGCGAAATCGCATAACCCTGCACCGACAGCGCCAGCGCCTGGGCGCGCTCGATGCTGCGATTGGCGACGATGATGCGACCCACACCCTTGCCACGCAGATGCCGCGCCAGCAGCTGCACGGTTTCGCCGGCGCCGATCAGCAGCGCGGTCTGCTTGCCGAGATCGGCAAAAATATGCTGAGCGAGCTGCACCGCGGCGTAAGCCACCGTCACCGGATGCGCGCCGATCTGCGTCGTGCTGCGCACCAGCTTGGCGACCGAGAACGCATGCTGGAACAAACGCGACAGCACCGGCCCGACCGATTGCACCGACTGCGCCTGCGCGAACGCCTGCTTCATCTGGCCGAGAATCTGCGGCTCGCCGAGCACCATCGAATCTAGCCCGGCGGCAACGCGCAAGGAATGAAGCACGCTGCTCTGATCGCGCAAAATATAGGCGTAGCGTTCGAGTTCGGCGGCCTGCACTTGCCGCTCGCGGCGCCACCATTCCATCACTCGCGCATTATCCTCCGGCGCGGCCACAGTAAAGATTTCGGTGCGGTTGCAAGTGGAGAGAATCGCGGCTTCTTCGATGCCATCGAGTGCGCGCAGGCGCGTCAGCGCGGCAGGTAAATCTTCGGTGGTGAAAGCCAGCCGTTCGCGCGCGTCGACTGGCGCGGAATGGTGACTGAGTCCCAGCGTTAGGAGCGACATGCTCACCCGAAAGTCCGTTGGCTGCCTGGATTTTACTGCAAGCTTCCCGCCATTATTCAAGCTTGCTGCGAAATCCGATAAGCATCCAACCGACACCTGGATGAGTCGCGCGTTAGAATATCCGCTTGAAAATCCCAGTTGCCGACGCCGCCGTGCCTTCCGCTTGCCTCAAATTGCGCTGTGCGCCGTGCCTGATCGCCTTGGCAGCCTGGATCGGCGGCTGCGCGCTGACGCCCAGCACCGCTGCCACCGCCGACGATCAGACCCGCAAACCGGAAGTCGTACCGCAAACCGTCGCTACCGCGCCGGCTTCACCGACAGAGCAGACGCAGTACCACATTCTCGCCGGCGAACTGGCCGCCGGACGCCAGCAGCCGCACGAAGCGGCGCAGGAATTCCTGCTGGCACTCGATACCGCGCCGGATAAGGACTTGGCCGCGCGCGCAACGCGGCTGGCGGTGGAATCGGGCGATCCGGAACTGGCCTTGATGACCGCGCGGCGCTGGCTGGCGCTGGATTCCACCAGCCTCGAAGCGCGCGAAGTGATCGTGCGCACGGCGCTGCATCAAAGTCTCGACGAAGAGGCTTACACGCAATGCGATCGTATCGTGCGCGATCATCCGGGCGGCGAAGCCGATGGCTTTCATCATGTCGCGCTGCTGCTCTCTGGCGATCCGGGCAAATCGGCCAACGCGCTGGCCTTGATGAGCCGGCTGGTCGCAGCATTTCCGAAACTGCCGGGCGCTTATCGCGCGCAAAGCCTGTTAGCGCAGCGTTATGGCGAAAACCAGATGGCTGAGGATGCTGCGCGCGAAGCGCTCAAGCTGGAGCCGCAATCGAAGGAATCGACGCTGCTGCTGATCGGCGCGCTGGTCAAGCAAGGCAAGATCGATGAGGCCGATGGCTTGATGGATAGCGTCACGCATGGCAGCGCCGATGCCAGCGAAATCCGCTTGAAATACGCGCAGCTGCTGCTCGAATCCAACCAGAATGCGCGCGGCCGCGAGCAACTCGAACGGGTGCTGAAGGCCGAGCCGGAGAACGTCGATGCGCATTTCCTGCTCGGCCTGCTGGATCTCGACGAACATCAGCTGGACGAAGCGCAAGCGCAATTCGAGATTCTGGCAAAGAAGCACGGCCATCTCTCCGATGCCGAATATTATCTCGGCCGCGTCGCCGAAATCCGCCGCGACTGGGCGACCGCACTCGCGCACTATGAAAAGGTCGGCGATGGCCCGCAGGGTCTGGATGCCTTGATGCGCCGCGCCGCCATGCTCGGCAAGGTCGGACGTATCGACGAAGCCCAGACCCTGCTCGACGAAATGCGCGAGCAGCTGCCGCAGCTGGGCCTGCGCTTCCAACTCGCGGAAGGTGAAATCCTGCTCGATGCCGGCGCCAACGACAAGGCACTTGCGGTCTATAACGATGCGCTGGCCAGCACACCCGACAGCGCCGATCTGCTGTATGCGCGCTCGCTGGTTTACGAGCATACCGGCAAGGTGGATCTGGCCGAAGCCGATCTGCGCGCGATCATCGCCAAACAGCCGGACGATGCGCGCTCGCTCAACGCGCTCGGCTACATGCTCACGGTGCATGGTCAGAAGTACGACGAAGCGCAGAAGCTGATCGACCGCGCCTTGCAGTTGACGCCGGATGAACCTGCGGTGATCGATAGCGCCGGCTGGCTGCGCTACCGCCAAGGTCACGCCAAGGACGCATTGCCGCTGCTGCAAAAGGCCTACGCGATGTTCCCGGATGGCGAAATCGCTGCGCATCTCGGCGAAGTGATGTGGTCGCTGGGCAACAAGGATGAAGCGCGCGCACTGCTGGCGCGCGCCTCGCACGACGATCCAGAAAATCCCGTGCTGCGCGATGCCGTGAAGCGCATCGAGCAATAGCGCGTAATGGGTGGAATGCGAAGTCGTCGGGTGCTGCATCGGCGCTCGCGTTTTCTGCTTCTGACCCTGGGCTTGCTGCTTGCCGCGTGCGCCGGCACCACGCCGCCGCCGGCTGCGATCACGCTCAATCAAACCTCAGCCGCCTGGCAAAAACGTCAGGCTGCGCTGCTGGCAATCGTCAACTTCAAACTGCAAGGCCGGCTCGCCGAACGCGGGCTCACCGGTACGCGCGCGGATTTGAGTTGGGATCAGCAGAGCGAGCATTTCGATGTGCGTCTGTCCGGACCGCTCGGCGTCGGTGCGCTGCTGCTCAGCGGCACAGCCGATGCGATGACGATCCGCACCAAGGATGGCATTGCGCAAACCAGCGATGCCAGCGATTTCATGCGTCATCAACTCGGCTGGAGCCTGCCGGTTTCGCAGTTGCGCTATTGGGTGCTGGGCTTGCCTGCGCCGGATGAAACACCGACGCTGGTGATCGACGATCAAGGCCGCACAGCGAATCTGAAACAGAACGGCTGGCAAATCGATTACGCCGAATATCAGACATTCGACAACCTCGAACTACCACGCAAAATCGATCTCGCCGACGGTACGCACAGCTTCCGGCTGGTGATCGATCAATGGAGCGATGTCCGCACCGATGGCGCTTGAAACCGTACAAATAGATTCGATGACATTGAAGATGACGGCGCCGCAACTGGTCGAGCTGATTCACGGCGGCTTCGGCGCCAGGCAGCCGATTCTCGATATCGACGAACTGCGCCCCGGCTTCGTGCGCATGCGCTTGCTTTATCGGGATTCGATGCTGCGGCCCGGCAATGTGCTGTCCGGTCCGGCGATGTTCACCGCCAGCGATATCGCCATGTATGCGCTGGTGCTGGCGCATATTGGCCCGCAGTTGATGGCGCTCACCAGCAATCTCAACATCAACTTCCTGAACAAGGCCGCACCCGGCGACATCATTGCCGAAGCCCGTCTGTTAAAACTCGGTCGCCGCCTGGCGGTGATGGAAGTCGCCTTGTTTTCTTCAGCCGCGCCGGAATTGTGCGTGGCGCATGTCACCGGCAGTTATGCCTTGCCGTTAAAAAGCTAAAAGCCGGAATTTCGGGCAAGAATTGCGACGCGCAGATTTTGCCGTGGATTACGCTACCGATTTTCTTGCACATTTTTTTAGACGGATTTCCATCTGGATTTCGATGCAACTTTTGTCGGGCCGCGATCAACCCAAGCCGCGCATGGAGGCTATAATTCGCCCGCAGTAACCGCACTGGGGCGTCGCCAAGTGGTAAGGCAACGGGTTTTGATCCCGTCATTCGGTGGTTCGAATCCATCCGCCCCAGCCAAGCTTTTTGAAACCGTTCGAGTGAAGGTTGGGCGATTTGAAATCGATCTCGTCAAGCACGTCCCACACCTCGGAATTTCCGGCTTCGATGGCGTCATATTTCCGGCCGGAAAACCGCCGGCTATCGTCATCGGAAATCGCTCGCTGATGGACTCCCGTGCAGACTCGATTCATCTGATGTCCGACTCCACTTCGCAACTGATGCTGTTCACCGGCAACGCCAATCGCGCGCTCGCCGAAGACATTGCCAACTATCTGCACCAGCCGCTCGGCAAGGCTACCGTCGGCCATTTTTCCGATGGTGAAGTGCAGATCGAAATTCTCGAAAACGTGCGCGGCAAGGACGTGTTCGTCATCCAGCCGACCTGTGCGCCGACCAACGAAAGCATCATGGAATTGCTGATGATGCTGGACGCCTTCAAGCGCGCGTCCGCCGGCCGCATCACTGCCGTCGTGCCCTATTTCGGCTACGCGCGGCAGGATCGCCGACCGCGTTCGGCGCGCGTGCCGATCTCGGCCAAAGTAGTCGCCGACATGCTCGGCGAATGCGGCGCCAATCGCGTGCTCACGGTCGATCTGCATGCCGACCAGATCCAGGGCTTCTTCGATATTCCGGTGGATAACGTCTACGCCAGCCCGGTGCTGCTGGGTGATATCTGGCGCCAGAAATACGACAACCTGATCGTGGTTTCGCCGGATGTCGGCGGCGTGGTTCGCGCGCGTGCGCTGGCCAAGCAGCTCGACGAAGCCGACCTCGCCATCATCGACAAACGCCGTCCGCAAGCCAATGTCGCACAGGTAATGAATATCATCGGCGATGTCGATGGCAAAACCTGCGTGATGGTCGACGACCTGGTCGATACCGCCGGCACCTTGTGCAAGGCCGCCGAAGCGCTGAAGGAAGCCGGCGCGGTGAAAGTGGTGGCTTACATCACGCATCCGGTGTTGTCCGGCAACGCCATCGCCAACATCAACGGCTCGGTGCTCGATGCGCTGGTCGTCACCGATACGATTCCATTATCGAAAGCCGCGCTAGCCTGCCCGCGCATCCGCCAGCTTTCGATCGCAGGTCTGCTGGCGGAAACCATCCGCCGCGTCAGCGCCGAGGAATCCGTCAGCTCGCTTTACGTCGACTGATTACGGCGACTCAAACTTTCTCGCAAACGCTGCGCGTGGGTCCGCTGCACTCCGGCGGTCATCAACTATTAGCGATTGCAGATCAGCAAACGCGACCCAGAATCTCCGATCTCGACTTCCGCAAGACCGTCGCTGCGCGGCTGATATCGCGCTGCGCGGTCGCTTTCATCGCGCCAGGTCGCTACAATCGGCGCCCCTCGCGCGGTCGCAGCGCTGAGGATTCATTCACATTCTGGAGTCCGTCATGAAAGAAAACTTCGTCGTTGTCGCCGAAGTCCGTACGGTGCATGGGAAAGGTGCGAGCCGCCGCCTGCGTCGTGAGGGCAAGGTGCCGGCCATCATTTACGGTGGCAAAACCGATCCGCAGGCGATTCAGGTCAGCCATAACGAGCTGATGAAACACCTCAAGATCGAAGCGTTTTATTCGCATATTCTGTCGATCGATGTCGCCGGCACCACCGAACAGGCGGTGCTCAAAGATTTGCATCGTCATCCGGTGCGCGAGGAAGTGATGCACATGGATTTGCAGCGCGTGCTGGCCGATGTGCTGCTGCGCATGCAGGTGCCGCTGCACTTCAAGGGCGGCGAAGTTGCGCCGGGCGTGAAGGTTGGCGGCGGCGTGGTGGAACATCACGTCAGCCAGGTGGAAGTCGAGTGCTTGCCGAAAGATCTGCCGGAATTCATCGAGGTCGACCTGTCGAAACTCGAACTGAACGAAGCGATCCACTTGTCGCAATTGACGCTGCCGGCGAATGTTTCGCTGGTCGAACTCAAGCACGAAAACGATATCTCCGTCGTCGCCGTGCATCTGCCGCGTGCGGTGGTTGAAGTCGAAGCCGCGCCGACGGAAACCTCCGCCGAAGTTCCGGCCACGGCGCAGAAACCCGCCGACGCCGCCAAAGCGGGCGATGCCAAGAAGGACGACAAAAAGAAGTAAGTTCGACGATGCAAAAACCCCGTTCGTCCCGCACGATGAACGGGGTTTTTTTATGTGGTCGTCAAGCGTGCATTTGAAGATTTGAAGATTTTTTTGGGCGCAATCACCGGCATGGCAGACAACGCACTGAAGGCCGTTATCGGGCTCGGCAATCCGGGCGCCGAATATGTGCGCACGCGCCACAACGCCGGCTTCTGGTTTGCCGACCGGCTCGCCGAAACTTACCGCGGCAGCTTCCGGGTGGAATCGAAATTCGCAGGCGAACTCGCGCGGATCAGGATCGGCAGCACCGACGTGCTGCTGCTGAAACCCTCGACCTTCATGAATCGCAGCGGCGAATCCGCGCAAAAACTAGCGCAGTTTTACAAGCTCGAACCAGCCGACGTGCTGGTCGCACACGATGAACTCGACCTGCCCGCCGGCACCGTGCGCCTCAAGCGCGGCGGCGGCCACGGCGGCCACAACGGCCTGCGCAGCCTGCAACAACATTTGACTGCGGACTACCTTCGATTACGCATCGGCATCGGCCATCCCGGCGACCGCAATTTGGTGCTGAGCTACGTCCTCGGCCGTGCCAGCGGCAGCGATCAAGGCCTGATCGACGAAGCACTCGCACGCGCGCAAAGCGCTATCGAAACACTATTCAAATCCGGCTGGGAAAAAGCTGCGCAGCAGTTGCATACGGATGCTTAGAAGTTCGGCTTGCTGACATTCGGTCGAGTCGCTCTCCTGTCGGGTTTGTCTCCTGGGATTTTAGTCCTGAACTTTTCTTCGACGGAGTTGCGACTCGATACGCCGCAGCCGCTCCGGCGTGCCGACATCCGACCACAGCCCTTCAAACACGTCGCCGCTGATACGATCCGCCGCAGCCGCCTTGCGCCACAGCGGCAGCAGTGGAAATGCACCCGGCTGGCAGCCCGCGAACAAGGCGGCACGCTGCACTGAAATTCCGCTGAAGGTGAATTGCGCCGGCGTATTGCAGATGCGCGATCCGATGAGTCCGAAATCACCGTTCGGATGATGCGGCGGGTTGGATACGAGCAGCAGATGCGCGAGATCGTTCTCTGGCAAAGCCCGCGCGCGATCGACCCAAGCCGGCCAGTCGCACTTGGCATAAACATCGCCATTGAGCAGCAAAAACGGCGCGTCACCGAGCAGCGGAAGCGCATTGAAAACACCGCCGCCGGTATCCAGCGCGGGCCAGCCTTCGAGGGCGTAACTGATTCGCACACCGAAGCGCGAGCCATCGCCCACTGCCTCGCGCAAGCGCTCGCCGAGCCAGCCCAGGTTGATGACGAACTCGCGCACGCCAGCGGCGGCGAGATTGACGATGTGATGCTCGATCAGCGGTCGGCCGCCCACCGCAATCAGCGGCTTCGGCAAGCGATCGGTCAATGGCCGCATGCGTTCGCCGCGGCCCGCGGCCAGAATCATCGCCTTCATTCAAACATTCCGCGCGCGGGCCTTGCATCGACTCCCGCTCCTACGCTCAGCTCTCGCTCACGACGCCGTGTCGTCGATGCCCCGCTCTCAGAATCGTCGCCTTCATTCGCGCATTTTGCCGCTGGATTCAGCATCCACAAAGTCATCGCCTTCACGCCGAATAAGCGCGCGGCAGAACGTATTTTTCAAACAGTGCGGCCAGCGCCTGAAGCTGTGGGTACTGCGGTGCGACTTCCATGACATAGCGAACGAAGCGCGGCGTGTCTGCAAGATACTTTGGCTTGCCATCCCGATAATTGATGCGCGCGAAAATGCCGAGCACTTTCAGATGACGATGCAGGCCGATCCAGTCGCAATCGCGGCGGAATTCGAGCCAGTCGGGAACCGCCACGCCGGCCGCGGCAGCCATGCGGTGATAGCGCAATAGCCAAGCCTCCACGCACTCCGGAGGCCAGCTCAGGAACGCATCCTTGAACAGGCAGATCGCATCGTAAGCCAGCGGGCCATACGCCGCGTCCTGAAAATCCAGCACGCCAGGGTTGGGTATCGAGGCCATCAGATTGCGTGGCATGTAATCGCGGTGTACGAATACCTGCGGCTGCTGCAGCGCGTTGGCGATGAGTGTGGCGAATACCGCGTCGAGCGCAGCGCGATCGGCTGCATCGAGTTGTACGCCAAGATGCTTCGTCAGATACCAATCCGGAAACAGATTGAGTTCGCGCTGCAGCAGCGCAGCGTCATAAGGCGGCAGCACGCCGGGACGGCTCGCGCGCTGCCAAGCGACAAGTGCGGCGATAGCATCCTCGAACAGCGCATCGGCATTGTGTTCGCTGAGGATGTCGAGATAGGTGTTGACGCCGAGATCGCTCAGCAGCAGAAAACCGTTTTCGAGATCGCGCGCGACTACCTGCGGAACATGCACGCCGGCCGTTTGCATCAGTTCGGCGACGGCGATGAACGGGCGCACATCCTCGCGCGCGGGCGGCGCATCCATCACGATCCAGCTGCGCGCGGCATCGGCAGAATCGCGCACACGGAAATAGCGCCGGAAACTGGCATCCGCCGAAGCCGCGCTGAACTCCGCATGTTGCAGGCGCAGCGCGCTCTGCGCCCAATGCCGTGCCTGCTGCGCGCGCGGGTCCGATGCGTAAAGATCGGTAAGGTCGTTCAAAATCGCTCTGTAATTCGGGGAAGATCAAGCATCGGGAAACGGGCTTGAGTCCGCCCGCAACGCTAGAGTACCCAAGGGCCGTTATGATTTGCACCGGCTTGAGTGGCCAAAAGGGAAATGAATCCATCATGAACCAGCTGCTGCGCGGTGAATCCTGCCCGAATCCGAGGTTTGAAATGACTGACTGCGCCGGCTGGGCTTTAATGAATGAGCTCGATTCTCGCAACTCAAGCTTGCAAGATTTGATCGAGCCTGATGAGGAGATCAGCGGCGCTGCCGGCAAAATTGCGAAGCCATTCGTTCGCCACGTTTTACAGAAATCCGCTTTGGAAATTCGCTTTCGCTTCCTCTAGAAAATTTTCTGGCCGCCTTTCAGGATTCCCCGATTTTGAGATTCCATTTCCGGCCGCTATTGCCCTTGGCTGTTGCCGTTGCCGGCGTTTACTGCGGCGACGCAGCGCTGGCCGATTCGTATGCGGCGCAGCCGCGCGATCCGGCTTCGTGCCCGCAGCTGCAATACACCAACGAACTGCCGCCGGTGGTCGCGGATCAAAATCTGGTGCTCGATGCCGACCATGTGCAGGCCACGCAAAGCGGCCTTTCGCGGCTCACCGGCGCAGTTCATGTCAGCCACGACGGCCGTGCATTTGCCGCCGAAGCCTTGGACTATGACGGCCCCGACAAGCATGTTTCGATCAATACCGAATCGCTGTTCCGCGACCCGCGGCTGGTGATCAAAAGCGAACACGCCGATTTCGACATGGGTTCAAACACCGGTGAATTCCAGGAGACGCATTTCACCCTCATCAGCGCCGATGGCCGCGGCACTGCGGACCGTATTTTCATTACTGGCTCGAATACCGCGGAGTTGGATCACATCACTTACACCAGCTGTTCGCTCGGCGATGAAGCCTGGCTGATGTCGGCGCGCAAGCTGAGGCTGGACGAAGATGCCGGCATCGGTACCGCGCGCGATATGGTGCTGCATTTCCAGCAGGTGCCTATTCTGTATCTGCCGTATCTCGAATATCCGATCGATAACGAACGCCACAGCGGCATGCTCGCACCGATCTTCGGCGAATCGAGCCAGCGCGGATTCGACCTGCGCCTACCGATTTATCTGAATCTGGCGCCCAACTACGATGCGATCCTGACGCCGCGCTACATGACTGATCGCGGCGCGCAGATCGAAGGCGACTCGCGTTATCTGTTCGCGCATCAAGAGGGTACATTTCACGGCGAATATCTGCCGGACGACAACGAAACCGGGCACGAGCGCGATTATGTGGATTTCAGCCATCAAGGCCGTTTGAGCGAGCGTATCGGGCTGGAGGCGCATTATGCGAACGTCAGCGACCTCGAATATTTCACCGATCTCGGCGGCGCCTACGGTCTGTCGGCAACGCCTTATCTGGCGCGCGGCGCAACGCTGATTTATCAGGCGCCGGCGGCCTACAGCATCACCGCGCTGATCGAAAACTATCAGCAGATTTCAACCCAATTGCTGGGCATCGATGATCCCTACACGCGGCTGCCACAGGTGCGGCTGCAAGCGCTGACACCCGGCGACTGGCACGGCGCCCGCGCCGGCTTCGATGGCGAGTTCACCAACTTCGTGCGCGACAACGCCTCGGTCGAGGGTCTGCGATTGATTGGCCGGCCTTACCTGCGCTGGGATACCGATCACAACGCCTGGTTCGCGTCTGCGCAGGGCGATGTCAACTACACCGCCTATTCGCTGACCGGCCCGCTGGAAGGCGAGCCCGCTCAGCCGCGCCGCACCTTGCCGCTGTTCAGTGCCGATGGCGGCCTGCGCTTCGAGCGCGAGACCGGAAACAACATGCTGCAAATCCTCGAGCCGCACTTGCAGTATCTGGTAGTGCCGTACCGGAATCAGGATCAGCTACCCCTGTTCGATACCGGTCAACCGGACTTCGATTTTCCGCAGCTGTTTGCGCTGAATCGCTATTCGGGCAACGACCGCATTGCGGACGCGAATCAGATGACCAGCGCGCTGACCACCCGCTTCATCGACCCGGATAGCGGCCTGCAGAAACTCACGGCCAGCTTCGGTGAGATTTACTATTTTCGGCCTTCGAGAGTCGATGTGCCGGGCGTGGCGCTGCCCAGTTCCGGCAGTTCCGACCTGATCGGCGAAACCACGTATCAGATCAATCGCCGATGGTCGACCAATGCGGAACTCGAAGTCGCCCCGCAGCTGGATCGCATCGGCCGCAGCGAAATCGACCTGCGTTATCGGCAGCCGGATGCTGGCCTGCAAGGTCAGCGGCTGGATCTCGCGTATCGCTACCGCGAAGGCCAGCTCGAAGAAACCGATGTGGCCTTTTCAACGCCGATCATCACCAACTGGCGCATCGCCTCGCAGTTCAAATATTCGCTGCGGCAGGATAAAGCGCTGGACTCATTCGTCGGGCTCGAATATCAGACCTGCTGCTGGGCGGCGCGCGGCACTTACCGCCGTTATCTTTCCAGCAGTAATAACAATGTCGGCGTCTTCAGCAACGGCGTTTACTTCCAGCTTGAACTGAAAGGCCTAACGCGCCTCGGCAGCGGCTTCGATCCGCTGCTGCCGGCGCTCGATCCCGATGCGACCATCGTCGGCCCCAGGGCCTCGAAGGTGTTACCTTAGTGTCTTCTTCAGTGATTTATTTGCGAATCGAAACATGTTCCTGCGCCGCACGCTCCGTCTGAGCCTCGTCAGTTTTTGCCTGATTTTTTCTCTGCTCAAGCTGCCGGCGGCGCGGGCAGAGTTGCAGCCACTCGACCGCATCGTCGCGGTGGTCGACGATAGTGTCATCCTGCAAAGCGAACTCGATCGCGGCATTCAGCTGGCCGATCAGCAGATCAAGCAGCGCAACATCGCGCCGCCGCCGGAAGATGTGGTGCGCACCCAGGTGCTCGAACGCCTGATCCTCACCCGCATCCAGACCCATCGCGCGCAGGAAGCCGGCATCAAGATCGATGACCGCGAACTCAACGGCATTATCGAAAACGTCGCCGCGCAAAATCAGCTGACGGTGCCGCAGTTCATCGAAGAACTGAAAGGCGAAGGCATGGATTACCAGACTGTACGCGAAGAAATCCGCGATCAGGCGCTGGTGCAGCGCGTGCGGCAGAAGGAAGTCGGCTCGCGCGTGGTCGTCAGCGATGAAGACATCGCGCTCTATTTATCCAGCCAGGCCAGCGCGGACGATACCGAATATCGTCTTTCGCACATTCTGGTGGCCGTACCGGACGGCGCCAATTCAGAGCAGCGCGAAAAAGCCCGCGCGCGCGCGGATGCGCTGCTGAAACGTCTGCGCGCCGGCGAAAGTTTTGCGCAGCTGGCGATCGCCAATTCAGATGGACAACAGGCCTTGCAAGGCGGCGATCTCGACTGGCGCAAAGGTGGCAATCTGCCCACTATTTTCGCCAGCGTCGTGCCGAAAATGGCGATCGGCGACATCAGCAACGTGATCGAAGGCTCCAACGGTTACAACATCATCAAGCTGGTCGATAAACGCAGCAGCGGCGGCCGTCAGATGGTAGAAGAAACCAAGGCGCGCCACATCCTGCTCCAGCCAAATGCGCTGCGCGATGAAACCGCAACCAAAGAACTCATCAACGAGCTTTACGAACGTCTCAAGAAAGGCGAAGATTTTGCCACGCTGGCAAAGAAATACTCGGACGATCCGGGCTCGAAGAATTCCGGCGGCGATCTCGGCTGGCAGCCTAGCGGCGTATTTGCGCCGGAATTCCAGAAACAGCTCGATGCACTGGCACCGAATGCGATTAGCGCGCCGTTCCACACCCAGTTCGGCTGGCATATTGCCCAGGTTCTGGAACGCCGCAGCCGCGATACCACCGACGAAACCCGGCGTTCGCGCGCGCGGCAGGCGATCACGCAGCGCAAGGAAAATGAAGAATACGATGCCTGGCTGCGACGCCTGCGCGAAGAAGCCTACATCGAATATCGCAGTGCCGACGGCAGCAGCGAGGCAGACAAGAACGGCAGCGAAAAAACCGACAAATCGGCGGCGACGCCGAAAAAATCATAGGCCACACGCGACCCGTGGGCGCGAACGCACGCGCCAAGGCAGCGCCGGTCGCCGCGCCCTTGCTACTGGTCACGCCCGGCGAACCCGCTGGAATCGGGCCGGAACTGGTTCTGATGCTGGCCCATCAGCGATGGCCGGCGCGCTGGGCGGCCGTGGCGGATCCCGCAACGCTGCGCGAACGCGCCTGCATTCTGGGACTCGATATCGACATCCAGCCACTCGCGCATGCCGAACCCATCCCCAAGTCGCGCGCAGGTACGCTCTGGGTGCGGCCGATCGCGCTCGCGGTGGACAGCACACCCGGACGTCTCGATCCGCGTAATGCGGTTTACGTGCTGGATTGCCTGCGCGCGGCCGTAGCCGAAGTCGCCGCGCATCTGCATGCAGCACTGGTGACCGGGCCGGTGCAAAAAAGCGTCATCAACGATGCCGGCATCGCGTTCACCGGTCACACCGAATTTCTCGCCGAGCTGACCGACGCGCCACTGCCGGTGATGTTGCTGGTCGCGGATAAATTGCGCGTAGCGCTGGCGACCACGCACCTGCCCTTGCAAGCTGTTGCCGGTGCGATCACGCAAGCCTCGCTGGAACAGGTGCTGCGCATTCTGGCTGCGGATTTGCGCCGGCGCTTCGGCGTGGAACAGCCACGCATTCTGGTGAGTGGACTCAATCCGCATGCCGGTGAAGGCGGTCATCTCGGGCGCGAGGAAATCGAGATCATCACGCCCGTGCTCGATCGACTGCGGACCGAAGGGCTGCATCTGATTGGTCCCTTGCCGGCCGATACCTTGTTCACACCGGCGCATTTGCGCGGCGCCGACGCCGTGCTGGCGATGTATCACGATCAGGGCTTGCCGGTGCTGAAGTACGCCGGCTTCGGCCGCGCGGTCAACGTCACGCTGGGCCTGCCGATCGTGCGGACCTCGGTCGATCACGGCACCGCGCTCGATCTGGCCGGCACCGGCCAGGCCGACGTCGGCAGCCTGCGCGCAGCGATGCGGCTGGCCATTCAGATGGCGCGCCGGCAGCCGGCATGAGCGCAGACCGCCATTCCGCGAATGATGCGCACGTGGCGCGAAAGCGTTTCGGCCAGCATTTTCTGCACGACCCTTACGTAATCGATCGCATCCTGCGCGCGCTGCGGGCCGGAGCGGATGATTTGCTGGTCGAGATCGGTCCCGGCCTGGGCGCGCTGACGCAGCCATTGCTGGACCATGTGGCGAAGCTGCATGTCGTCGAAATCGACCGCGATGTGATCCCGCATCTGCGCAAACTTTCTAGCGATTCAGCCAGACTCGAAATCCATCTGGCCGATGCGCTGGAATTCGACTTCGGCGCTTTGGCGCTGGATACGCGGCCGCTGCGACTGATCGGCAACTTGCCTTACAACATCTCCACGCCGCTGCTTTTTCATCTGCTCGGTTTCGCACCGAAAGTGCGCGATATGCATTTCATGCTGCAGAAGGAAGTGGTGGATCGGCTCACCGCCGCGCCCGGCGGCAAGGACTACGGCCGACTCACTGCAACGGTTGCTGCGAGAGCCTCGGCCGATGCGCTTTTCGAGGTCGGGCCCGGCGCCTTCAATCCGCCGCCCAAAGTCACGTCCTCAGTGGTTCGCATTACGCCACGGCCGACCGCGTTTACGATCCGCGATATCGGCGTTTACGACCGCGTGGTCACCGCCGCTTTTTCGCAGCGCCGCAAGACGCTGACCAATTCGCTGCGCGGCCTGTTCAGCGCCAGCGAAATCAGCGCTTGCGAAATAGACCCGCGCGCGCGCGCCGAGGTGCTGAGCCCGGCGCAATTCGCAGCGCTGGCCAATGACTGGTGCGAACGCCGCAGCAGCAATCCCGCAACCGCGCCGTAATCAACAGCGGGATCGATTACGGACTGCTGCCACCAGAGCCGGAGCTGCTGCTGGCGCCGCTGCCGCTGCTGGAAGATCCGCCACCGCCGCTGCTGCTGAAGCTCTGCCGCTCGAACTGCTCGGGAATCGGATGCGAGAAGCTGTTCAGATAGCGGATATAGGTTTTGTTGGCCACTTCGCCCGGAATCGGCCGCGGATCGTTCGCGGTGTAAGCCGGATTCAGTTGCATCGACAGCCAGGCATCGGTCTGGCTGCCGAACGCAGCGCCGGGCACCGCTTCGCCCGAGTCGGCCGCCAGCGCTATGTCAGCGCTCGCCGAGCCGAGCATGATTGCGCCGATCGCAAGCGCATTGCCGAATAATTTGAACTCATTCATGTTCCATCTCCTGACTCAACCGGTAGCAGCCGGTTTGCTGGTTTGCATCGATCTGATCCGCAGCGCCTGTTCGCGCAGTTTCTGCATTTCGTTGCCGTCGATCGCCGACTGTTGCGCCAACTGGGTGGCCGCAGGTTCGTTGCGCAACAGCATCATAAGCACGATCAGGTTCTTGCGGCTTTTTTTCTGATCCGGCGCCAACTCGGAGGCGGTGGACAGCTCCGGCATCGCCTCGTTGTAGCGCCCGGCTTCCATTAGCGCACGGCCGTAATCGTTGCGGATATCGGCATCGGTCGGCACCAGCTGCGAGGCACGCCGCAGGCTGGTCAACGCGAACGCAGGATTGGTGCGCACATAAAGCAAGCCCATGCCGTGATACGCCTGCCCTGCCAGCGGTCCATTCAGCAGCCGGCGATATTGCTGATCCGACTCAGCCACCTGGCCGAGATGCCGGCGGCAATCGGCTTCAAGCAGAATCACCTGTTCGTCGTTGTCGCCGTGTTGTTTCAAATCCTGAATATGTGCCAGGGCCGCATAATCCTGGCCTTTGTCGACCATTTCACGGATCAACTCCAGGTGAAGCTGCGCATTTTTCTGCTCGACCACTTTCGGATCGATCTTTTCCGGCGGCACATCGGCGGCGCTGCTGTGATGCGGATCGGCAACGCAGGCAGCCAGCAGGCAGATCGCCGCCAAGAGCAGGTATTTCATTGCGCAGTGCTGCCCATCGCTTTCATGATCGCCATCACTGCGGGACCGGCGGAAAAAATCAGCAAGGCCGGGAAGAAGAACAGCACCATCACCACCGTCATGCGGCCCGACATCAGGTTGACTTGCTCGCGCAGGTCCAGACCGTGACGCTCTTCGATCACTTTCAAGGCATCCAGCAGGGGTTCACGAACTTCACCGCCGTAACGATCGGCTTGACGCAACACGCCGAGCACGGTGCCGAAATCCGGAACTTCGATCACTTCTTCCAGACTCCGCAGCACGGTGGCCAGATCACCGCCCGCATCGAGCTGCCGCACGACCAATCGGAACTCCTTATCGAGTTCCGGCAAAACGCCGATTCCTTCCTTGACCAGACTGGTCAGGGCTTGCCGTGTGGAAAGACCAGAATCGAACAACAGCACCAGCAGGTGAACCAGCAGAGGCACTTCATTCCGGATTCGCTGGCGACGCGCAGCGGCAACTTTGCGCAGCACCATTCTGGGAATCAGGATCGCCAATGCAAACGCGGCAAAAATAATGATGAAAACGAATGGCGGATGAAACAGCTTGCCTTTGCCGGTGATGATTCCGGCGGCCACCAGAACCACCATGACCACGGGCACCAAGGCTTGAAAGACGTAGTAGCCGATACGCGATTGCGTGTCGCGCCAACCGGCCTGGACCAGCAGACGTTGCGACTCGCCTTTGGGATCGACGATCAGCTCGATGGCGCGTCCTTGCCGGGCGATTCCCAGCAGCACCGATTTGTCCCTGCCTTCGAGGTCTTGCACAAACGCGGAGGCTGGATCGGACACTCTGCGTTGCAGACGACGCTGCTCCCGCGCGAGATAGGCCAGCACGGCCAGAGCCGCGAGCGCGATCAATCCCAGGATGAGGGTACCGCTGACGATCGCGGCGAACAGGTTTGGACTCATGACTCGGCACCGCCCGCCGAATTGAGCATGCGCCACAGCGCGAGCGAGCCGGCAATTTGCAGCAGGATCGCTCCGATCAACAGAATCTTGCCGCTGGGATCGTGGTACATCGTCACATAATATTGGGTGTTGCGGCTGTAGATGTAGAGCGACAAACCGATCGGCACCAGCGCCAGAACCAGCGCCGAGAATCGCGTTTCACCGGTGAGCGCGCGCAATTCCCGCTCGGCCATGATGCGCTGACGAATCGCCACGATCAGGCTCTTGAGCACGGCGCGAAGGCTGCCGCCATACCGGCGATTCACATTTGCGGTCAGCCCCAGGATACGCAAATCGCGCAGTCGGTAGGCCTTGCCGACCTCGGTCAACACCTGATCGATCGAAGCACCCAGTTTTACCTGTCGCGCGACACTCATGAACAGCGGACGAATCGGCTCGGCGCTCTCGCGCGCGGCGGCGCCGAAGGCTTCTTCCAGAGTGTTGCCCGCAGCAAGAACGCGGATCACGCTTTCCAGGAAATCCGGCAGTTGTTCGACGATCTTGAGCCGGCGCATCGCGCCGAGCCGCAACAGGATTCCAAAACCGATCAGCAACAGCACGCCGCTGATGAGTCCGCCCCAGAACAGACCGGCAACGGCGATGATCAAGACCGCAACGATGCTCGGGATCAGCAACACCAGCAGCGCTTGCGACGAAGAAATTTCAGCGCCCGCGCGCCAGAACAGCTGCACGATCCAGCGGATCAACGGATTCTGCAATTTCCGGTTCTGCGCGATCGGCAGCTCGGTTTCTTCGTTGGCGAGCACGGTCTGCAGACGTTGCCTGACTTCTTCGCTGCGCTCGGAATCCCTGGCCAGATTGAACATCCACAAACCGGCGCCAGCGAGGCAAAGCGCGATCACAACGATGATGAGTGGCGCGATCATGCGGCGGCCCGGAAATCGAGATGACGGTCGCCGTCGACCTCGTAACGGAACACATCGCGCATCACCAGTTCGCGGCCCTGAAGACCTGCAACTTCGGTGATCGACATCACCCGCCGCTGGCCGCTTGGCAGGCGCGATACCTGCACCAGCAGTTGAATGGCGGCGCCAATCTGGCCGTGCAAGGTGGTCTCGTTGCCGTTGTAGCCGGCGAATCCGGCGAGCAGTTCGATGCGATGGATCGCGTCGCGCACATTGTTCGCATGCAAGGTCGTCATCGAACCATCGTGGCCGGTGTTCATCGCCTGCAGCATATCCAGCACTTCGTCGCCGCGGACCTCGCCGACGATGATTCGGTCTGGCCGCATGCGCAGCGCATTGCGCACTAGGTCGCGTGCCGAAACCGCACGTTCGCCTTCGAGATTTGGCGGCCGCGTTTCCAGCCGCACCACATGCGGATGCTGCAGGCGCAGCTCGGCGGCATCTTCGATGGTGACGATACGCTCGCCGTGCGGCACCCACTGGCTCAGCAGATTGAGGAAGGTGGTCTTGCCCGAACCGGTGCCGCCGACGACGATGAGATTGGTGCGTTTCTGCACGCGCATGTGCAGATAATCCAGTTCCGGCTGGGTGATGCTGCCGTACTTCAAAAGATCATCGGCACTCAGCGGGCTTTTGCGAAACTTGCGGATCGACAGGCAAGGACCATCCAGCGCGATCGGCGGAATGATGGCGTTGACGCGCGAGCCATCCGGCAACCGCGCATCGACCATCGGCGTGGATTCGTCCAGACGCCGGCCGAGCGGCGCCAGAATGCGCTGGATCACGCGGATCACATGCGCATCGTTGTTGAAGCGCACCGGCACTGCCGAAAGTTTGCCGGCGCGTTCGACGAAAACATTGGTCGGACCATTGACGACGATATCGTTGACGCTGTCGTCCTCGATCAGATGCTGGATCGGGCCGAAGCCCATCAGTTCGTTACGTGCATCGCGCGCCAGCACCTCGGTTTCGCGCTGATTCACCGGCAGCCGCTGCTCCAGCACATAGCGGCGCACCTGCTCCAGCACGAAGCGCTCGACCTTGTCTGCGCTCCACGAATAGATATCGAGATTGCGTTCTTCGATCTGCGTAATCAACACCGCATGTACGCTGGCCTTCAGCGTTTGATACTGATCCGAAAGCCGGAAACGCTCGCTCTGTTCCGTCACGCTCATGGCACGTCAGCCGAGCAGGCGCTTCAACAGGCCGGTCGCGGGCGGCTGCGCGGCCGACTGCCCGGTGATCAGCGTCTGCGCCAGCTGCTTGATGCACAGCCAGAACGGATCTTTCTGCGACACCGACGAGATCGGCTCGCCGGAATTCATCGCGGTGACGCGCGTCAGACTGTCGCACTGCAAAGCCATCACCACCGGCAACTCGAAAAGCTCGGCGAGGTTGCTCAGCTCCAGACCTAGCCGGCGACGGTAGTTGTCCACCAGCAGACCCGCGCGATCGAGATTGCAGCCTTCCTGACGCAGCACCCGCAGCAGATATTTATTATGGCGCGATTTCAGGATCGATTGATCGGACAACAGCAGCAGGCGATCGACCTGATCCGCCACACCTGCAAGCAATTTCAGCGGCAGATGGCCGTCGAGCGTCACCACGATATGCGCGAACATACTGCCAAGAACACGCAGTAGCAGCAGCACTTCTTCGGCATCGATATGCGGCCGGTTCAACACATCTTCCGGCAGGCTCAGCACGTAAAGGCCGCTGGTATGCCGCGTGAACGCGGTGTCGACCAGCGTCTCGTCACAGCGCGGCGCGTCGTTGATAGCGTCGAGCACGCTGTAAGTTTGGGTCAGGTTGAGGAAGATCGCGGCAGCGCCAGCGGGCGTGGCGAGGTCCATCAACAGCACACGCTGCTTGGGCTCGGCCTCGACAATTGCCAAGGCTAGATGCTCGGCGATGAATGCGATCGAATCGTGCGGATTCGCCGACAATACGCCGTAAATGCGCCCCGGCTTTTTCGGGCTTGCGCCAGCCGCCGAAATGCCGGCGCTGGAACGCCGCAGCAGCCGGCCGATTTGCACGCCGAGTGTTGCATCGTCGCGCTTCAGTACAAAAAAATCACGCGCGCCGGCACGCATCGCGGCCAGCACCAGAGCGGTATTTTCGTCGGCGCCCAAACCGACGATCGGCACCTGCGGATAGCGTTCCAGCAGCTGCTCCACCAGCTGCGCTTTCTGCGCCAGACCGCGGCTGTCGAACTCGCAGAAAATAACATCGATACGCTTTTCCGAGGCGAGCCGGGCCAGCACCGCAGCCGGCTCTTCCGCCGGCAACGGTGTCAATTCGAGTGCATCGCCCGCGGCATTTTCGAGCCAGGCCGAATATACCGGCTGTCCCGCGATGACGAAGGCTTGGCTTTTCATTCCGATACCCGAGCGCGGCGAATCAGCGGCTGTAGCCTGAATCGTCGGTTTGTCCAAACGCGCCGGTTTCCAGGAATGTGGTCCGCGCAAAACCGGGACGATAATCCTGAATGGTCTGCCCCGGCAGCGCTGGCAAAGCAACATCGCGGCGCAGCGGATGCGCCAGATGCGGCGTCACCACCATGATCAATTCCTTGTTTGCGCGGCTGATGCTGGTCTGGCGGAAGAACGCGCCGATGTATGGCAGATCGCCGAGCCAAGGCACCTTGTTGACACTGTTCTTGAGTTCTTCGCTGACCAGCCCGCTGATGACGAAGCTCTCGCCGTCGCCCAATTCGACCGTCGTATCCGTGCGCCGCACATCCAGGCCCGGCACGACGAAGCCATCGATACTCACACCGTTGGTGTAGTCCAGTTCACTGACTTCCGGTGCCACCTTCAACTGAATGCGATTGTTGGACAGCACTGTCGGCGTCAAACTCAAACGCACGCCGAATTCCTTGTACTGGATGGTGATGGTGGTGCCGGTACCAGAGCCGCCCTGCGGCACCGGAACGGGAAACTCGCCACCGGCGAGGAAGCTAGCCGTCTGGCCGCTTTGCGCCGTCAGGCTCGGCTCCGCCAAGGTGCGCGCGAGACCCTGAGTTTCCAGCAAACTCAGCACTCCAAGATAGCCGTCGTTGGCGTAAAGAAAATTGAAGGCGCTGCCGATGGGCAAAAAGCCGGTGGCGCTGGAGACCACGCCCGCGGTTTTCGAGAACGAAGTTAACCCACTGGTTGCACCCGGCCCGGTGATACCTTGAGCACCATTGGTACCCAGCCGCAAAAAGTTAAAGCCATATTCCTGCAGGCTTGTCTTGTTCACTTCGACGATCTTGATCTGACTCAGCACCTGCGTTTCCAGCGGCACCACGCTGGTATCGATCACCTTGCTGGCGCGGTCGCTTGCCGAGCCGGAGCCCGCTGGCGGGATCGAAGCCAGTTCCGCCTGACGATGCGCGAGCAAGGTCGGTGTGCTGCCGGCAATCCCCAAGCCCGGCGTAATCCGCGCCTGCGCCAGATCGGGATTGGCCTCGCCCGGATTGCTGTAACCCACCTGCAAGCGATATTCGGTCGGCTGCGAGCCGCCATCGCCGGGCCAGATCAGCAGGTTGGTCACGCCGAGCGTTTTGCCGGTAATCAGCAATTCACGCGAGTTGATGATGCTCACATCGGCGGTTTTCGGATCGCCGATCGCCAGCCGCCTGACCGGATGATTCTGCCGCAAAACCTTCTGCGTACCGACTTCGACATTGATCACACTCGCCGTCGTTGCGGCGATCGCCGGCAGCGTCAGCGCGGCGCAGATCGCGCCCAGCGCCAACACGAGGCGCATCGAAAATGCGCGGGCCAACCTCACAATGCTGCTGCTTTCTGCGCGCCCGTACATGTTCAATTCCTTTGACTGCTTAGCGTGCAGACTGAGTGCTGGCTTGACGAAAACTTTCGATAACATCTGGCGAACGAGCACGTTGCAGCGGTTCATGGGAACACCGTTTCGCGCTTGTCCGCACGATAGATCTGGATACCGACCGGCACGGTGCCATCCTTCTTCTTCGGTTTCACCGCCGCCAGTTCTGCGGAAGTGATGACGTTATCGGTCGGCTTGCTGGCATCCAGCTTGGCCTTGGCGTCGTCACTCAAGGGCAATGCCGCAGCTTGCGCGTCGGCGCCTGAAGCCGAGGTGTCCGCAGTGGTTGCCACCGTGCCGATATCGATCGGCTCCGCGCCATGCAAGGCCAGCCGCAAGTCGCCGAGGCTGGCGCCGAGCATCACGCGCGTCACATCCTCTTTCGGCACGGCGAGAACGATGGTTCGCTGATGCCGGCCTTGCTGCTGCGCACGCGCCGCAGCGGCAGCGTCCTGTTTGTCATCCTTGATCGGCGTGGTGATGTGTTCGTCGTAAGCCAGCACCAGCGCATCCTTCAGCAGGATGCGCGCCTGCGCCGGATCGATCTTGTTGCTGGTATCGTTTTTCAGATAAACCAGAACATCGACGACATCGCCCGGCTTGACGAAATTGCCGACGCCGAGCACATCGTTGAGTTCCAGCGACAACGCCTGATCGCCCGCCGGAATCAGTTTGGCGAGCTGGTTGGCTTCCTTGAAGAAGCGAGGCGTGATCGGCGCACCGGCATCGACATCGATCAGCGGCGTGCGATTCACCACGTCGTCGACATTGGCAAAGTAATCCTGCGGCGCCACCTGCACCGGAATCAGCGCCACCGCATCCTTGCTGATCGGTTGATCCGCAATCAGCGGCTTGGTCGCCACCACCACCAGCGTGGTCGGCACTGCGGCGGTCTGGCCTTGAACCTGTGTGGAAGCTTGCACCGGCACGGCGGCCGTCTGCGCGTAATTGCGGCTCATCTTGTAGCTGACGATCGCCAGGATGATCGCCAGCACGCCACATACCCCGGCGATGATCTTGATTGCGTTACTGCTCATTCCCGCTCCCCATCTGCGCTTGTCTGAATTTCGTTTGGAAACTATCCGCCGATCTACCTGCCGTCGCTATTCCAGCACCGTCGCCGTCGCTGTCAGCAGAGGTGGCAGGATGGGAATATTGCCGATGCCCGGCAGTGTGATCGCCGGCAGCATACCGAGAAAATTGAATGTCACCGTAACCTTGAATTCCGTCTGCGTCGGCGGGATTGCCGGCGCCGGATTGGTAAAGGTCGTTGAAGTGCAAGCGGGCGTTCCCAAAAAGGAGAGTTCGTTGGCAGACATTGCCGACAACGCCGTCAACACCGCAGGCGTGGCCGCCGATGTGCAACGGTTAGCGTCAGTGATTACGCCCGTCGGGTTAACGAAGGCTACCGCCGCGCGCGCGCCCTGCTCTGCCGCAAAGTTGATCTCCTGTTGAATGAAAAACGCATAGCCGTAGACAATGGTTCCATAAAGAACGGCGAACAAAAGCGGGAACAACAGCGCCATCTCGACGGCGGTTGCGCCGGCTTGCTTGCAGTGCGGTTTCGTTTTGCTCGATTCAGCAGTCATGTTCATTGGCTCACACCTTCATTGCATCGCCATGCCATACCACAAGGACCATTCGAACCCTGCCACCAGTGCCACTGCTCCCGGCAACCGATAGCCGGAATTTTTATCCTTGCGGAACCGGACTTTTGCGATGACCGCCATCAGTCCGATCACGATGCCTGCGGCCAGCATGGCCACCAGCGCGCTTTTGATGCCGAGCAGCAGGCCCAGCAGCGCAGCCAGCTTTACATCTCCAGCGCCGACCTGTTTACTCAAATATCCGGGCAATAAAATGACGGCCCCGAACGCAAACCCGATCAGACTTTCGACAACACCCGCACCCAGCAAACCTTTTCGATAAAACACCAGCGCCAGAACCGCGGGTACCGCAACCAGAACAAGTGCCGGGTTGGGAACCCGCCGCCGCCGCCAGTCGAAGATGGCGACGGCGAGTGCCCAGGCCGTTAATACACTCGCAATAAACTCGTCCGGCACTTCCTCTTCCGGACTGTTAACCAGCAGGAAGCTGAGTTGATACCTTATTAAAACTGGAATTAACTTGCCCACCCAAGGTGCTGACGATTACAACAATAACGGCAGCGATAAGACCGATAATCAGGCCATACTCAACTGCGGTGGCGCCTTCTTCATCCTTCAGAAATGCAACGAATTTGTTCATCATGTGAGTGCTCCAGTAAGTGATTTACGAGTCCTCTCGACCCGCAGCCAGTATTTGCGCACGGCCGATTCCTGTCAAAGTAATTCAGGGCGGTGTGTGCTACCGCTCATCGGCTTTGCCAAGACCTGAATCATCAATCCCATCGTCATTATTCAACAAATCCGCGCGGCACGAATAACAGCCGATGACCACTTACGCGATTGGCGATCTGCAAGGCTGCCTCGATCCGCTGCTGCGGCTGCTGGATCAGGTTCACTTCGATACGGCGAGCGATCAATTGTGGTTTGCCGGCGATCTTGTGAATCGTGGGCCGCAATCCGCGGCGGTGCTGCGCTTCGTGCGTTCGCTCGGAGACAAGGCCCGCGTGGTGCTCGGCAATCACGATCTGCATTTGCTGGCAGTGGCGAACGGCCGCCGCCAGGGCCGACGCGATACACTGAACGACATTCTGAACGCCGACGATTGCGATGAATTGCTCGGCTGGCTGCGGCAGCAGCCCTTGCTGGTGGAAGACGCTGGCCGCGGTATTGCCATGTTGCACGCCGGCCTGCCGCCGCAATGGACGATGGCGCAGGCGCGCCAGCACGCGCGCGACGCGGAAACGGCCTTGCGTGGCCACGGCTACCGCGAACTGCTGGTGCAGATGTATGGCGACGAACCTTCGCTTTGGGATGAATCGCTGAGCGGTTTTGCGCGGCTGCGATTCATCATCAACTGCTTCACGCGCCTGCGTTATTGCGATGCTCAGGGCCGCATTGCCGCCGAACCGAAAGGCCAGCCCGGCAGCCAGCCGGCCGGTTTGCTACCGTGGTTCATGCTGCCGGCGCGCCGCTCCAGTGACTTCAGGATTATTTTCGGACATTGGTCGACACTGGGCAAAGTGAGCTGGCCAGAGCATCATGTTTACGGGATCGACAGCGGCTGTGTCTGGGGCGGCCGGCTGACAGCCTTAAACATCGACGACGGCGAACTGCATTCGGTGGCGTGCGATGAATATTCAAAAACAGGGAACGGGGAATAATGGATATCGACGTGGAACGGGAGCCGGTCGCGGAAATCGCGGCGACACCGTGGCAGCGTTTTGTGGCTTCGCTGACCAGCCCGCTGGCCGATCGGCTGATTGCGATGATCGCCTGCTTGCCATTCATTTTCATCATCACCATCAAGATCAAAGCCGGCCATTTCAGCCTGCCGACAGCGGCCTTGATCGTGCAAATGCTGTTGCAGATCGTACCGATGTTCTTCCGCCGCAAGCCGCAGCGGGTGACGGTGAATCCGGGCTATTGGCTGCTGGCCTTCGTAGCGACTTACTGGACTTTTATTTCGATCGGCGTGGTCGAGCCGGGCACCGCAATCGCCGCAAACTGGATGATCTACAGCCTGATCTTCCTGAGCCTCGCCATCGCGGCCTGGGCGCGATTGAGCCTCGGGCGCAATATCGGTTTCGTACCCGCTCAGCGCGAGCTGGTGATGCGTGGCGCGTACGCCTATGTGCGGCATCCGATTTACACCTCCATCTTCATCACCTATTTCGCGTTCGTGCTGAGTTCCTTCAGCCTCGTCAACGCGCTGCAAGCTGCGCTCGGCTGCTTCTGGTTCATGATTAAAAGCGGCGTGGAAGAAAGATTTCTCGCCGCCGACCCGGCTTACCGCGATTACTTGCGGCGCGTTCGCTGGCGCTGGCTGCCGGGAATTGCCTGACCGGAACCGCCGGGCGGGATTTTTTCCTCATACATAACGCGCGACGGCAAGTCGGCCGTCAGGCGATGCATCGCATGGCTTAAGGCACCGGCACCTGGCTGGTGACCACCACCACCGGCGCACCGGTGACGACGGAATTCATCGTTACCGTGGACGCGCCGGCCTGGATGCCCAGCTCTGCCAGCAGCGGATTGATCACGGTCGATGCCAGCGTGTTGATGCCGGTCACCAATGGCGCAAGCACGCCGGACAGCAGGCCGCTCACCAGGTTGTTTACCGTAGACAAACCCAGTGCGCTCAGCCCCTTGCCGTTATCGGGCGACGAGGCGTTCAGACCTACGCTGAGGGCAAGATTCACCGGCGAACCGACGGTCTGCGGGTTGTCTATAACCGGAGCTTCGGCAAAGCCGTTCGCAACGTAAGTGAGCGAACTCAGCGGATCACCGTTTTCCTGCACAGCGGAATGGAACTGCGTCACCGGTGCCAGCGCAATTGCGCTGGTGGTGCCTATGCCTGCCGAGGTGAACGCCAGCGACAGGGTTTCAGTGTCGCTGCCTAGAAGAATATTGTTGATCTTCACGGTCGCCAATGGAATCGAGCCCACCTGGCTGACGGGTGCAGTGAGCGCACTACTGCTGAAGGTTCCGACCGCGATCGTCGCAATCGAGGTGATGGTGCTCAACTTTGCGATAGGCGCAGCGAGAGTCATGTCCGGACACTGCAAGGTATTGAGCGTGGCGGATGCCGGTGCAACCCCAACGTCGATGCCGATGTTGAGCGGCGGCTGCACCGTCGTCACGGTGATGCCCAGCAGATTGCCGAGCAGTCCGCTCAGCAGGCCGTTGATCGCCGATGTCAAACCGGACAACAAGCTGCCGGCCTGAATCCGGATCATCAGGGTAATTTCCGCGGTGCTGGCCTTCGCTACACCGGCGGGTGCGAGGCCGCCCGGTTGCGCGGGCGCGCCCACCTTGAGGAAGCTGTTGACGGTTGCCACCGCGTTGAGATTCGTATTTACCGGCAGCGTGATCGGAACGATTCCTCCGGACGAGTTTTTTATCGCATCTTCCGCCAGCGCGGTAAGAAGATCGAACAGGTTGATAACCGGGGCATTCAAATCGCTGCCGGCCACGGTGCTGAAGATGTCGCCAAGATCCACCGCGCCGCTGGCGGGCACGGCGAGCAGGCCGCTAACGATTGAACCGGTGCCAGCCGTTGCACCGTCGATGAGCGGGCTCAGACCGTTGAGAATGCTGGGCAGCGTGGTCGATGTGGTCAGCAGGCTGGAGAGATCGGTCACACCCACCGCTTCGGCAATCTGTCCCAGTGAAACGCTGGTGTTGAGCAAGCCCTGGAAACCCGCCGCAGTGAGGTTGATCTTTGCGAGACACGCGCTGCTGGTTTGGCAGAGCAGCGGACCGATAGGGATCGACAGCGGCCCCACCGGGATTGACCCCGCATTCGCCGTATTCAATGAAGCCAGTGTCGTGCCGATGTTGAAGCTGCCCAGCGCCTGCTGCTCGGCCACGGCAGAAGCAGACAGCTGCGGTGTTGCACCGGGTGCGCTCAGAAACGGAATCAGCAGCGCGGGCTGCGGCCTTGTCAGCGTAACCCGGACCGAATTGATCTTGGGGCTGACATTGGGATCAGTGCCAGACAGTGCAAAGAAATGCCGTTTGCCGTCGTTCGGCGATGCAAAAATGACGGCTGAATTGTTGATGCCGATGAGCGTTTGGCCAGAGAAATCATTCACCCAGCCCAGTTCAGCGGTTGCAGCCGGCGCGGCTGCGCCGGTGGGCAAGTTGAGGGCGATGGAATTGATGACGGCAGCGGTTACGCCCGCCAGATTTGCCGGAACTCCGGCAGTGGCGCGGCAGCCACTCGCGGATTGCGCGCCGGTGATTGCCGCCAGCGAGGCTTCTTTTTCGAGATCACGCTGGGCATAAAACAACTGCCCGACATCGATCGCCAACGCCAGCGATGCAAACAGCGCAACGATGGCGATCGCGCTGAAGACCGCCGCAACGCCGCGCTGTCGATGACGAGACGCCGCAGGCGATCGATGCCGGAATTGCTGACATGGCGTGCGATTCATGATTACTTTGCACATCCCTGCTGGGCAGATTTGAGTGAAGCAAACTCGATTGCGCCAAGAGTAATCCGCGGCGAGGGGCTGTGGATGAGCTTTCGACTACCAAAAGACAGGCGGCTCATCTTTCACGCCGAGCGGCCTTCACAGTCGATCTCGCTCGTGTCTGTTCGCAATTTCACAAGCCAGTGCGCGAAGCCGGCTTTCGCCGGACGATGCTGCGCCAAGATCGAACGCTCATACTGATCAGGCAGATGGTCGCCCCTCTTCCGGGTAATAGACCACAGCCTTGATTAGTGTCGAACTGCAATTCCTCCGCTTCAAGCGCCTATCAATGCCGCGATCTCAGCACCGGCGTTTCGCCCGGCGCCAGTTCGCGCGGTTTCAGCAGGAACGAGGCGATCGCCGGCAGGATCAGGATTGCGCCGAACATGTTGGCGGTGAACATGAACACCAGCAGCTTGCCCATATCGCGCTGGAATTGCAGGCCGGAAAATAGCCAGGTGGCGACGCCCGCGGCGAGCGTGAGCCCGGTGAAGACGACCGCCTTGCCGGTGAGTTTGAGCGTGCGGAAATAACCTTCGCGGATACTGAATCCGCTGGCGGCGGCATCCGAAAGTGTGGCGTAAACATAGATGCCGTAATCGACCCCGACACCGACTGCAAGCGCCACCACCGGCAGCGTGGCGACCTTCATGCCGATGCCGAAAATCGCCATCACGGCGTAAGCCATCCACGAGAAAAGTCCCAGCGGCAGCATGATGCAGACGATCGACTGCCATTCGAAGAACGAGATGTAAACGCAAACGATGATGGCGACATAAACGTACATCAGGATCTGTTTTTCGAGGCGTTCGACTTCCTCGTTGGTCGCCGCCATCACGCCGACATTGCCTTGCGCGAGCGCGAAGTTCACCGGGCAGACTTTGGTCAGGCCGAGCAGTTTGGTTTTGTCGTCATCGAGTTTTTTGTTTAAGGCAAGCGTGCTGCTATCCGCCGCGATCTTGTCGTCGTCGAAACCTTTTTTCTTCAGCGCGGCCGCGCGTTGGCGCAGGTTTTCCTGCTGGATACCGATATCGCGGCGCGTCTTGTTCTTGTCGTCGCAATACGCGGCATCGACATCATGATGCGTCTCGAAAAACGTCGCGGTGTTGTCCTTGTCGTATTGCTTCACTTCGTCGACCACACGATTGATCGTCGCTGCGCGATGGTCCGCCATGAAAGTGAGAATCGGCATGCCGGAGCAGTTGGAATTGAGCAGGCCGGTCGGCGGCGGCAGCGGGCTGATCGCCTGGATCATTGCGTCCTTGTTGCGCGGCAGCACATGGAATTTCGGGCTGCCATCGCTGAATGCCTGATAGACGATCTTCGAAGCCTGCGGCAGCGAGATGGTGGACTTCACGCCAACCGTGTTATCCAGATGCCAGGCGAGACGATCGATCTGCTCCATCACGCTGTAGCTGGTACAGGAATCCGGATCGGTTTCGGCAACCACGCTGAGGATGTCGGTGCCGAGCGCGAAGTTGTCGACGATCGCATTGTTGTCGCGGTTGTAGCGCGAATCCGGCAGCAATTCCGGCACGCCTTTCTGGCTGTCGCCGACCTGCAATTCCTGGCCTTTCCATAAGCTCCAGCCGAGCAGCACTGCGCAAACCAGCAGGATCGTCACCGCCACGCGCGGCTGGGTGACGCCGGAAACCACCCGCCAGACGCCATCGAAAATGCTGTCGCGCTGCTCCTGTTTTTCGGCGAAGGCTTTCGGATCGCCGATGTTGGCGTAGGTCAGCCAGATCGGCATCATCACCTTGTTGGTGATAATCAGCGCGAACATGCCGAGGCTGGCGTTGATCGCCATCTCGCGGATGATGCCGACCGGAATCAGATAAATCGTACCGAAGCCGACGACACCGGTCATGATCGCCATCGTTCCGTAAATGGCCAGACGGCGCCAGGTGTAGAGCGAGGCATCGAAACTGTTGCGATGATTGTTGGTGATCTCGCCGACCCAGGCGTTGACGTACTGCACGCCGTGACTGGTCGAGACCGCAAGAATCAGGAACGGCACCAGAATGGCGAACGGATCGAGCCCGAAACCGGCGATGTGCAGCAGGCCGAATTCCCAGATCACCGCGGTCAGCGAACACAGCAGCGGCAGCAGCGCCAGGCGGAACGAACCGATATAAAGCCACAGCAGCAGAAAGGTCATGAACAGCGTCAGCACGAAGAAACCGACCACCTGTTGCGTGGCTTCGATGACATCGCCGATGACCTTGGCAAAGCCGACCACATGCACGGAAATTTCCGGGCTGTAGCCATCGTTCGGCACTTTCGCGGTGTTCAGCAGTTTGGCCTTTACCGACAGATCCACCGCAGTGCCGTCGTCGAGATGTTTGACCCCATGCACTTCGCCGAACCATTGATCCATGCGGCTCAGCGGCACATAGCTTTCGCCGACCGGATCGCCGCTCTTGAACAGCACTTCACCCGCCTTGAATGGACCATCGGCCTTGATCGTTACATCCTTGCCGGCAACGATGTCCTGCTTTGCGGTATAGAGAAATTTGTCCGGGCTCATCAGACGGCTGCGCACGCTGTCTTCGATCAGCTTCGCCACCTGTTCGTAGTCGAGCTTCTGGCCGGTCACGGGATCGACATCAAGCAGATCGGCGAACACCATCGCACCACGCTGATCGTTGCTGACATAGCGGCCAATGATGTTGCCCTTGCCGACATTCGCACGCACTTTGTCCAGCATCGCCTGCGAAGGATTGTCGAGCGGATAGTCCGCCGGAATCACGTTGGTGCCGAAGAAACCGCCTTCCACCACTTCGATGAAACGCACGTCCGGCGTGAACAGCGAAGACACATGCGCGCGGTCGATGCCGGGCAGGAAGAACACGGCGTCGGTGATCTGCTTCAAGTGCCGCAGGAATTTTTCGTTGTAGATATCGCCATCTTTCTGGATCACCGCCACGAGAATTTTATTAGCGCTGCCAAAATCCGCCTGATACTGCTTGTACACCTGCATATACGGGTGTCCAAGCGGAATCGACTTGTCGAAACCGGCGTCGCGCTGGATCAGCGAAGCTTGCCAGGCCATGAACAAAGTCACCGCCAGCAGGATGCCCATCGTCAGCCGGCGGCGCGCGTAGATCAGCGGCTCGATAGCGCGCAGGATTCGATCAGCGCGGCTGGTTTTTGCGGACTCGCTCATACCACGATACTCCCAAGCTCAGACGGCAACCGTTATCGAAAGGGTTGCGCAAAAATGATGTGTGCCGTGCTCGATCAGCGGCGGTTTTTCAGCAGCGATGTTTCATGTCGGCGCTCAAGGCGTGGCAACCGGTACCGGCACCACGCCGAATTCACCGGCGACCACCAGTCTCGCATCGCTTGCGTTTTTCGACTTCAGCGCAACGCCGGCCGACAGCGCGCCATCGAGCCCGCCGTTGCGCACGCTGAGCTTGCCGCTCGCGGTATCCACCAGCATCACCAGCCCATTCAAACCGACCATGATGGCCTGGCCTTGGCCGGCCGGCCCGCAGCCGAACAGCGAGGCGGTGGTATTGGTTTCGAGTTGCTGCCATTTGCCGCTGCCGGCGTCTTGCGACAAATAGGCGTGACCGCGCAAGCCGCATAACAAGGCACCTTTTTCGCCGACCGCCGTCGAGCCGAACAAGGTACCTTCATAAGCCGGCGGCAGCTTCTTCCAGGTTTTACCGCTGTCGGTGGACATTCCCAGCAAGCCTTGCTCGCCCGCGACCAACAGATTGCCGTTGCCAAGTTTGCTGATGCTGTAGATATGAAATTCGTCGCCGCGAATTTCGTCGGCTTTGACCTCGGTCCAGGTTTTGCCGCCATCGGTGGTTTCATCGAACAGGCCGTACGCGCCGACCGCGAAGCCGTGCTGCGTATCGAGAAACAGTACGCTCAGAAACGGCTTTTCCAGTTCCGGCTGGAAGTTCTGCAAGTCCCAGGTTTTACCGCCATCGGCGGTATGCACGATGGCGGCGTCGTGACCCACCGCCCAGCCATTTTTCGCATCGGCGAAAGCCACCGCGGTCAGCGGCGCACGCACCGGCACCGGCACCTGCGCCCAGTTCTTGCCATCGTTCGACGCCAGGATTTCACCGCGATCGCCGACCGCGATCAGATGCTCGCCGGTATCCACCAAACCCAGCATCAGGCTGTGCGAAGCATTCGGCATCAACTCCGCCGGCCGGGGTTTGATCGGTGCGGCGGGTGCGGCGGCAGCATCGGTGCCCGCGTCGGCAGGCGCGGAGCTGGCGGCACCGCTTGGCGCGGCTTCTTCCGGACTGGTCTGCTCGGCCGGCGCGGAAGGATTTTTCATCGCATCCTCAGCCACGACTACACTCGCCATAGAGGCCAGCGCGACGCCCGCGAGTCCCAGCAATTTCAACTTCATGGTCATCACATTCCTCTTCACACGGAACGCACGATCGCTTCGCGCGCTGCTGTTTTTTTGTGACTCGATCGAACCTTCACGCTCAAACTTTGCCTGCATTCAGTGCGATCCGAAACCCGCTGCTTGCAGCGCGCTTTCCGACAACGAATATCGCGGCTGATTGTTGCTGCGGATTTTTCTGGCGCAAGCGAAAGCCGGCGAACTTCTACCAAACCAAATCCTCGGCAGCAAGGATAACCGCTCGTCACGACGAACGAACTGGCCGCAGCGACACCGCCTGATCTCACTGCAACCAGATCATCGCCGCCATGCGGCCGGTCACGCCATCGCGGCGAAACGAGTAGAAGCGCTCGGCATCGGCGTGGGTGCTGATGCCACCGCCATAAACCCGAGTAACACCGGCGAGCGCCAGTCGCCCACGCGCCAGCGCGAATAGATCGGCGAAATATTTATCGACCACAGCTTGATCGGAAGCCGCACGAAAATCCGCCTTGCGAAAATATTGCGCTGACGAAGGATCAACCGCGACGAAAGCTGCACGCACTTCTGCGCCGACTTCAAACGCTTCCGGTCCGATCGCGGGACCAAGCCAGGCCATCAAGGTACGCGGTTCTGTGGGCAAGGCGGCGACGGTCGCTTCCAGTATTCCGGCGGCGAGTCCGCGCCAGCCGGCGTGTGCGGCGGCGACCACGCTGCCGCCATCGTCGCAAAACAGCACCGGCAGACAATCCGCAGCCTGCACCGCGCAGACCACGCCGGCCTGGGTGGTGAAGCTGGCATCGGCCGCAGGTGTTGTCTCGGCAAATGGCGCGCGAACGACTTGCGTGCCGTGGACTTGCCGGAGCCAGCTCGGCTCTGCCGGCGCCTGCAAAGCGGCCAGCGCACGCCGCCGATTTTCGAGCACATGCGCGATGTCGTCGCCGCTGCTGCGGCCCAGATTGAGGCCGCTGAATGGCGCGGCGCTGACGCCGCCGATCCGCGTGGTACAGCCAGCGCGCACGCAGCGCGGCGCGGGCCAGTCGGGGTGCAATATCGGCACAGTGCTCATCGTCAGTTATCCAGGCTCAATCATCCGTGCGTTGATTCATCCATCGATCAGCGCGCTGGCTTGGAAGATTGAAAATGCTTGCGGCGGATGAATCAAAAGCCGGATCAGCGAGCGATGAAGCCACCTCATTGATTCGCCCGCAGCAGCGCCAGCAGCGCTTGAAAATCGTTTGGCAATGGCGATTCAAATTTCAGTTCGGCACCGGATTGCGGATGCGCAAACGCCAGCTCGCGCGCATGCAGCGCCTGTCGCGGAAACGCCAGCAAGGCTGCGCGCGTCGTCGCATCGAGGCCGGTGCCGCGTTGCGCGCGGCCGCCGTAGGTGGCGTCACCCACCAGCGGATGTCGGATGTGCGCAAGATGCACGCGAATCTGATGCGTGCGGCCGGTTTCCAGGCGTACGCGCAAATGGGTGTGATGTGCGAAGCGTTCGAGCACGCGGAAGTGCGTGAGCGCGGTGCGGCCGCCCGGCATCACCGCCATGCGCAGACGATTGCGTGGATCGCGTGCGATCGGTGCATCGATGCTGCTGCCGACGGTGATCGCGCCATTCGCAATCGCCTCATATTCGCGTCGAATCCGGCGCTCGGCCATCGCCATCACCAGTTGCTTGTGCGCGGCGAGATTCAGCGCCACCACCAGCAGGCCGCTGGTGTCCTTGTCGAGCCGATGGACGATGCCGGCGCGCGGCAGTTGCAGCGTCTGCGGGAATCGATGCAGCAGCGCGTTTTGCAGCGTGCCGTCGCGTATGCCCGCGCCCGGATGCACCACCAGACCGGCGGGCTTGTCGATCACCGCCAGACTGTCGTCCGCATAAATCACGTTGAGCGCGATGGCTTGCGCGGCGACACTGCCGTTTTCATCCTCGGCCTGCGCATCGAGCAGCAGTTCATCGCCGGCGCTTACGGCAGTCCGCAGCTTGGCCGCGATGGCGCCGTTCAGCAGCAGCCGGCCCTGCTCGATCCAGGCTTGCAGGCGTGCGCGCGAGTAGTCGTCGAACAATTTGGCGGCGACGGCGTCGAGCCGCTGGCCATCAAGCGCAGCCGGCACGATCGCGCTGAGCGCCGGCGCTTCTTCGTCATCCGCAAGCTCGCCGGCAAGCGGGCCAGCGATCTCGTTGGCGGCCTCCGCAGTCACCGTGAACCCTCGCGCCGATGGCCGCGCTGCAAATGGCTTCGGCTATACTCATTGCTCGTTTGATGGTCGGTCATTGCGTGAAGAATAACCTCGTTGTTTACCCTGTCGCCCGCGCCGCAATGGCGTGCCTGATGATCTGTGGACTGGCGGGCGGGCTGGCGCTCTCGGGCTGTGCTTCCAACCCGGACAAGGATCGGCCGGAAAATCCGTTCAAGAAAGCGCCGCAGCCGGGCGATGCGAAGGCGCCGCAATCGGATGCCGAACTGCATGCCCAGGCCGATAAACTGTATCGACGCGCGCATGAGGCGGTGCTGGCTTCGGAATGGACGCCGGCCGGCGAACGTCTCGACAAACTGGTCGCCGCCTATCCGTTCTCGGATTACGCGACACAGGCCGAAATGGAAAAAATCTGGGTCGGCTACAAGGGTGGACAACCCGACGAGGCTTTGTCCGATGCAGACCGCTTCCTGCGCGCACATCCGCGCACGCCGCAGGCCGAGTATGTGCAATATCTGAAGGGCATCATCAGTTTTTCGCGCGGCGAAAGCATTCTGGATGTGATCGGCATCAATCAGAGTCCGCGCAAGGATGTCAGCAACGAGCGCCGGTCTTACGATGATTTTGCGTTGCTCGTGCAGCGTTATCCGAACAGCAAATATGCCGGCGATGCGCGCCGCCGGATGATTTTCCTGCGCGATCGCATCGCCGCGCACGATCTCACCGTAGCGCAATATTATCTGCGCCGCGGCGCGTTCATAGCAGCCGCATTGCGTGCGCAAAACGTGGTGGCGGAATACCCGGGTGCGCCGGCCACCAAGCAGGCGCTGGCGATCATGGAAACCAGTTTTCGCCAGGCTGGGCTGAAGGAACAGGCCGACGATGCGGCGACCATTCTCGCCGCCAATATCAACAACCAACCGTTCGTGACTCCGCCGCCGGCCACGCTGATTGCCGTGGCAGTGGTCAAACCCGCGCCTGCGCCGCCGCCAGATGCGGCCGACACCGATACGAAGGCTACGCTTTACGATCGCTTCACGCATCTGCTGCGCAGCTTGAGCGTGTTCAACATCTTCAGTGCACCGAAAACCGAGTAGCGGCCGTCGCTGAATCAAGATGCAAGAGCGTCAATCGGCGAAGCTCGCTTGGCGATTTCGTTTTGCAATTCGGCTTTTTGACCGACCGAAATTCGGAGTCGAATACGTGCCGGAAATCGAGCCGGCATTCGATTACAAATCCCGATAAACCGCAGTGATCGGATACCGCCGCTCACGCCCGAATGCGCGCCGCGTAATCTTCGGTCCCGGCGGCGCTTGCCGACGTTTGTATTCACTGCGCCGCACCAGGCCGGCGACGCGCGCCACCGTTTCTGCATCGAACCCGAGTGCCACGATCTGCGCGATCGATTGCGAATCCTCGACGTACGCTTCCAGAATCGGATCGAGCACTTCGTACGGTGGCAGCGAATCGGAATCCTTCTGGTCCTCGCGCAGTTCGGCAGTGGGCGGGCGCGTCAGCACACGCGGCGGAATCACTTCACCCTGCGCGTTGCGCCAGCGCGCCAGTTCGTAGACCAGCGTCTTGTAGACATCCTTCAGCGGCGCGAAGCCGCCGCACATGTCGCCGTAAAGCGTGGCGTACCCCACCGCCATTTCGCTCTTGTTGCCGGTGGTCAACACGACCGGGCCGAACTTGTTTGACAGCGCCATCAGCAGCATGCCTCGGCAGCGCGATTGCAGATTTTCCTCGGTGACATCGGCGGCCTTGCCCTCGAAGCTCGGCACCAGCGTGTGCAGCATCGCCTGGAACGGCGCTTCGATCGGCAGCGTCGAATAGCGAATGCCGAGCCGCTCCGCTTCGATCTGCGCGTCTTCGTTCGACATGCCCAGCGTGAAGCGCGAAGGCATCGAAACGCCCCAGACGCGTGCCGGCCCAAGCGCATCGGCGGCGATCGCCGCGATCAAGGCTGAATCGATGCCGCCGGACAAGCCGATCAAGGCGCCGGGAAAGCCATTGCGATCGACGTAATCGCGCGTCGCCTGCACCAGCGCGCGATACACCTGCGCCGGCCGCGAAGGTTCCGGCTGTACTTCGCCCTGCAAGCGTCCGTCGGCGAATCGAACCGGAAAAATGCCTTCCTCGAACAGCGGCGCACGGAAGCTGAGATCGCCGTCGCCATTCACCGCGAACGAACCGCCGTCGAACACCAGATCGTCCTGACCGCCGACGCAGTTCACATAAAGAATCGGCAAACCCGTTTCGCGCGTGCGTTCGCGCAGCACCTCGAGCCGCTGCGCCGGCTTGCCCACATTAAACGGCGAGGCGTTGATATTGAGCATCAACTCGGCCCCTGCTGCTTTCGCCGACGCCGCCGGCTGCTCGCCCCAGACATCCTCGCAAATACATAAACCGACGCGATGGCCATTGAGATCGAACACCGTCGTCGACTGCCGGCTCGCCATGAAATGACGCTTCTCGTCGAACACACCGTAGTTCGGCAGCAACTGCTTGCGCGCCTGCGCAATCTGCGCGCCATCGCGGAATACGACCGCCGCGTTATACAGCCCGCCATCCGCATGCTCGGGATAACCGACGACCATATGGATGCCCTGCACCGCTTCGCGGATGCGCGCCAGACCGGCCGCGATGGCCTGCTGCAAGCTGCCGCGCAATAGCAGATCGTCTGGCGGATAGCCCAGCAGCGAAAGCTCCGGCGTCAGCAGCAGATCGGCGCCAAGCTCGTCGCGCGCGCGCTGTGCCGCCGCGATGATCTTGCCGGCATTGCCGTCAATATCGCCGACCCAGAGATTGAGTTGGGCGGCGGCGAGCGTCAGTGCTCTCATGCGATCGAAAGCCAGACAGCGAGCGCTCGTGTTACTTCAAAAAGAGTGGGCTCGTCGAGCCGCCCGATCGTTTTGCCGATCTTGTCAACGGGCAAGGAGGTCAAGCGGTCGACCTGAATTTGCGATGGCTCATACAAACCATTTTCGGCGCTGGGAATTGCATCAATCCTGCACGCCGGAAGCTTGCAGAGTGCCGTTGTCATCAGACAAACCGTGACGCTGGTATGAGCACTATTGAAGAGATCAGCTTGGACGACCAAAGCCGGGCGCGGTTTGCCATAAGCACCGGGGGCAACGACGGTGACGATATCGCCACGACGAAGCTTGAACGCCGGCTTATTCACTCCAGTCCTGCACCGCCATTATGAAATCGAGATCGGCGCGGTCGGCAGCGCTGTTCCACAGCTTCTTAACTTGCCGGCGATACTGCGCGGCGAACGCCGGACTGCGCGTATCCGGCACCCATATCTGCACGGGACGAAACCCTGCTGCGCGCATTTTTTCCCGATAGCGGCGCATCGCCAAGGCCTTGGAGCTCGGTTGCTTACCGGACATCTTTCCAGCGCTGGGCATGTCAATCATCTCGTTGCAGAAACGGCAACATGTTACCGCGCGCTTGCAGCAGTCTCCAATCGGCCAACGAATTTAATCACCAAAATCAAACAGCCATCGGATGCGCTCAGCAAGTTGACGGAGCGCATCACCGATGGCTGCCACTGACAAGCGCTAGCTGAGCAGCGCCTTCATCGCCGCACCCAGATCGGCCGGCGAGCGCACCGTCTTCACTTTCGCGGCTTCGAGCGCTGCGAATTTTTCATCCGCGGTGCCCTTGCCGCCGGAGATGATCGCGCCCGCGTGACCCATGCGTTTGCCGGCCGGTGCGGTGACGCCGGCGATGTAAGCGACCACCGGTTTCTTGACGCTGGCCTTGATGTATTCGGCTGCTTCTTCTTCGCTGCTGCCGCCGATTTCGCCGACCATGATGATGCCTTCGGTCTGCGGATCGTCATTGAACATTTTCAGGCAGTCGATGAAACCGAGGCCGCGCACCGGATCGCCGCCGATGCCGACACAAGTGCTCTGGCCCAAACCATTCTGCGTGGTCTGATGCACGGTTTCGTAAGTCAGCGTGCCGGAGCGGCTGATGATGCCGATCTTGCCAGTCTTGTGGATATGGCCAGGCATGATGCCGATCTTGCATTCGCCCGGCGTGATCACGCCGGGGCAGTTCGGGCCGATCAAAACGCTGTCCGGATAGTTCGCGCGCAGCGTGGCTTTCACTTTCACCATGTCGATCACCGGAATGCCTTCGGTGATGCAGATGACGACCTTGATGCCGGCATCGGCCGCCTCGAGAATCGCGTCGGCAGCGAACGGTGCCGGCACGTAAATCATCGTCGCCTCGGCGCCGGTTTGCTTGACCGCATCGTGCACGGTGTCGAACACCGGCAGGTTGAGATGCTTGCTGCCGCCCTTGCCGGGCGACGTGCCGCCGACCATCTTGGTGCCGTACGCAATGCATTGCTCGGAATGGAAAGTGCCCTGCTTGCCGGTGAAGCCCTGGCAGATAACCTTGGTGTCTTTGTTGATCAGGATGCTCATGGCGTTCTCTTATTGGGCGGCGGCGACGACGGCCTTGGCCGCTTCGGTGAGGTCGGACACCGGAATGATCTTGAGGCCGCTATCCTTCAGCAATTGCTGGCCCTTCTCCATGTTGGTGCCTTGCAGGCGCGCGATCACCGGCAGCTTCAAACCAACTTGCTTGGTCGCTTCGATGATGCCTTCGGCGATCAGATCGCAGCGCACGATGCCGCCAAAAATGTTGACGAAAATCGCCTTTACATCGGGGCTGGAGGTAATCAGCTTGAAGGCATTCGTCACGCGCTCGGCGGTCGCACCGCCGCCGACATCGAGGAAGTTGGCCGGCTGGCCGCCGTGCAGCTTGACGATGTCCATCGTCGCCATTGCCAGGCCGGCGCCGTTGACCATGCAGCCGATGTTGCCATCGAGGCTCACGTAGTTCAGATCGAACTGCTGCGCGGAGCGCTCGCGTTCGTCTTCCTGGCTGGCATCGCGCTGATCGGCAATCGCTTTCTGCCGGTAGAGCGCGTTGTCGTCGAAATTCATCTTCGCATCGAGCGCGAACACGCTGCCCTCTTTGGTGACGATCAAAGGATTGATTTCGACCAGACTCGCATCCAGCTCCATGAAAATCCGATAAAGGCCGCTGAGGATTTTGGTGAACTGGTCAACCTGTTCCTTGGTCAAGCCGAGAAAAAATCCCAGCTCGCGCGCCTGATAAGGCTGCAAGCCGGCGGACGGCTGCACGATCACGCTCTTGAGTTTTTCCGGCGTTTTTTCCGCCACTTCTTCGATATCCATGCCACCTTCCGGCGACACCATGAACACCAGCTTTTCGCTGGAGCGGTCGATCACCGCGGACACATACAACTCGCGCGCAATGTTCGACGGCTTTTCGATATAAACCGAATTCACCGGCAAACCTTTGGCATCGGTCTGCTTGGTGACGAGCCGCGTGCCGAGCATTTTCTTGGCGGCTTCTTCCACCGCGTCGAAACCTTCGACCAGTTTGACGCCGCCAACCTTGCCGCGGCCACCGGCATGCACTTGCGCCTTGACAACGAACTTATCGCCGCCGATCTGCTTCGCCGCCGCACGCGCGGCCTCGGGGCTGGATGCGAGCGCGCCATGCGGAACCGGAATTCCGTAGCGCGCGAAAATTTCTTTAGCCTGATACTCGTGAAGATTCATGCAAACCTCTGCTGGGGGGATGGACGCAGCGAATCGTCTTTGATGCGGCGCGGCATTCTCCTCCAAGGCGGCGCTCAAGGCAAAAAGTTTGCTCGTCAAACCACGCCTGCGCGCGGCCATGCAAGCTAAACTTTACGCTTGCAGGCATTTTCGAGACGCTGATGAACCTGTTCCGGATTCTGATATTGGGCATGCTGGTGTGGTTCGTGCTGCGCGTGCTGAAAAGCTGGCGGGTGGACATCAGCCCGCGCGATCAGCCGCCGCCGCGCCGGCGCGAAAACGCCGAGCAGGATCGCTTCGAGCCGATGGCGCAATGCAAAATCTGCGGCGTGCATCTGCCGCAACGCGCCTTGGCACTTTCCGGACGCTGCGGCGCCTGCGAACGCGCAGCTTGACTTCAAACCTGTAAATCATGCTGCCGGCGCAGCTGCCGCAGATTGCGACGCCAGACGACTGGCGCATCCTGCGTTTGCTGGCGATCTACCGTCTGCTGCTGGTGGCGTTGCTGATCGGCCTGTGCATCAACGGGTTTTCGCCGTATTCGTTCGATCGCTTCAGCGCCGCCGGATTTTTCCAGATCTGCATTGCTTATGGCATTGCCGCGATCGCGCTGTTGCCATCGACTTTCCTCGGCGGATTCGGCATCCGCCTGCAAACGCATCTGGGATTCGCCACCGATACGCTCGCCTTGGTCATGCTGGTGTTCGCGGCCAAAGGCATCGGCAGCGGTTTTGGTGTTTTGCTGATTACACCCGCGGTCGGTTGCAGCCTGATTTTATCGACGCGAATGGCGCTGCTGCTCGCGGCAAGCGCAACGGTAATGTTGCTCGGCGAAGAATTCCTGCGGCAATCCACCAGCAGCTTCGATAGCGCCGCCACCACTGAAACCGGCCTGCTCGGGCTGATCCTGTTCGGCACCGTGACCGCTGCCAACATGGTGGCGCGGCGCGCGCGCAAAGGCGAAGCACTGGCGGCGCGCGTCGGCATCGATCTCGCGGATTTATCGCAGCTCAACGAGCGCATCGTCGAAAGCATGGGCACCGGCGTTTTGGTGCTGGATGCGCAACGCCATATCGTTCTGCTCAACCTCGCCGCGCGCCGCCTGATCGGCGTGAGCCGCGGTAGTAATCATCATTCACTCGCCGACTATTTTCCTGCGCTGGCGACGGCCTTGACGCGCTGGGAACAAAATCCCGATCTGCTGTGCGAGCCTTTGAGTGCGCCCAACGCCGCGCCCGCCGTGATTCCGCGTTTCACCCGGCTCGGCTGGAACCCTTCCGCGCCGGTGCTGGCGCTGCTCGATGATGCCGCGCGCGTTGGCGAGCAGGCGCAGCAGATCAAGCTCGCCGCGCTCGGACGTTTATCCGCCAGCATCGCCCACGAAATCCGCAATCCGCTGTCGGCGATTCATCATGCAAGTCAATTGCTGGCGGAATCGGAGCAGCTTGGCGCACAGGATCGACGGCTGCTCGACATGATCCAGCGCCACAGCGTGCGCATCGACAAGATCGTGCAGGATGTGATGGGCCTGTCGCGCCGCATTCCGGCCGCGCCGGCCACGCTCGATCTGCGCGATTTCCTGCAGCGCAGCCTGGTGCTGTATCACGAAGCGCATCCAGGTCAGCCGCGGCCGGTAGTGATGGATGAAATCGATTCCGATCTTCGCGTTCGTTTCGATCCGAATCAACTGCAACAGATTCTGTTCAATTTATGGGACAACACTTTCGCGCATGGTGTGGCTGCCGCGGGCGAAACGCTGCAAGTGCGCCTGAGCGCAGGACGACTGGCGCCGCGCGGGCAAATCTATCTTGATGTGCTCGATAACGGCGGCGGCATCGCCGCAGCACAGCGCGACAAAATCTTCGAGCCGTTCTTTACCACTGCGCACAGCGGCACCGGCCTCGGCCTTTATCTGGCGCGCGAATTGTGCGATTACAATCGTGGCCGGCTGGATTATGTCGAAACAAAAAACGGCGGCTCGGGCGCCTGCTTCCGTTTGAGCTTCGCGTCTTGAATCCAGACACATTCGGGGAAATTCGGGAATCAAATGACCGCTGCGCACGCCCTTATCGTCGACGACGAAGCGGATATCCGCGAACTGCTGGAAATCACCTTGCTGCGAATGGGGCTGCGTACGCAAAGCGCGGGCGATTTACAGCAGGCGCGAGCGCTATTGGCCGAACATCGCTTCGATCTATGCCTCACCGACATGCGCCTGCCGGATGGCAACGGCCTCGAATTGATCGAAGAAATTCAGCGCAATCATCCCGGTCTGCCGGCGGCGGTGATTACGGCTTACGGCAATGCGCAGGCCGCGGTGGAAAGCCTCAAGGCCGGCGCTTTCGATTTCGTCGAAAAGCCGGTTAATTTAACCAAGCTGCGCAAGCTGGTGGATGCCGCGCTGAAGCTGAAAAAAGCGCCGGCCACGGCCGCAGAAACAACCAGCGACGGCGGCGGTCTGCTCGGCTCCGCGCCCGCCATCATGCATCTGCGCAGCATGATCGAGCGACTCGCACGCAGTCAGGCGCCGGTGCATATCGGCGGCGAATCCGGCACCGGTAAGGAACTGGTTGCGAGGCTCATCCACAGCAGCAGTCCTCGCGCCGAGGCGGCGTTCGTACCGGTCAACTGCGGCGCGATTCCGGGCGAGCTGATGGAGAGCGAATTCTTTGGTCATCTGAAAGGCAGTTTCAGCGGTGCGACGCGCGACAAAACCGGCCTGTTCCAGGCCGCTGAAGGCGGCACCTTATTTCTCGATGAAGTCGGCGATTTGCCGCTGCACATGCAGGTGAAACTGCTGCGCGCCTTGCAGGAACGCGCGGTGCGGCCGGTCGGCGCGGAGACCGAAATCCCGGTGAACGTGCGGGTGATTTCGGCGACGCACAAAGACCTCAACGCGATGTTGGCGCAAGGCCAGTTCCGGCAGGATTTGTACTACCGGCTGAACGTGATCGAAGTGCATACACCGCCACTGCGCGAGCGCCCTGAAGATATTCCGCAACTGGCGCGCGCAATTCTCGATCGGCTGGCGAAAACCAACGGCCTGCACGCGACGCCAACGCTGAGTGCAGATGCGTTGCGACGGCTGACGCAGCATCGCTTTCCCGGCAATGTGCGCGAACTCGAAAACGTACTCGAACGCGCCGTCACGCTCAGCGACGGCAAACACATCGCCGCGGCCGAGTTGCAACTGCGTGAGGAATCGTGTTCAGCCGTGGCCGCGACAACCTCGGTTCAAATTCATGCGGCGAGCATCGCCGCGCCCGCGCAAACGGGATCATCCGCACTCGACACGCAGATGGAGGATCTGGAGCGGCGCACGATCGTCGAAGCGCTAGAAAAAGCGCGTTACAACAAAACCAAGGCGGCCGTGCTGCTGGGTATGTCGTTCCGCAGTTTGCGTTATCGGATCAAGAAACTGGGCATCGAATAGTCGCGCATCGATCGGCAATCGCCGAGTCATTTTTCACCGGAGTTTCCATGCCGCAACGCTCAGCAATTTTTTCCGGCGCAGCGATCATCGTCTGCATGTCGTTCACGCTGGCCGCTTGCGCGACACAACCGACAGCGCCCGCGGCCAGCCCGCAACCGATTACTGCCGGCGAAAGCGCCGTCGCGCAACTGCATGCGTTGTACGATTCCGAATGGCAGCGCGGCCTGCGCGAAAACCCGGAAAATGCGTCGCAGCTCGGCGACAAACGCTACAACGATCGCTGGGGCGACCGCAGTCTTGCGGCGATCGAACACAGTCATCAGGACGATCTTGCAGCGCTGCAAAAACTGAAGCAGATCGATGCGAGTGGCTTGAATCCGACCGAAGCCTTGAACTACGCGCTGTTCGAGCAGCAGCTCGAAGACAGCATCGAAAGCTATCGCTTTCATCCCTACCTGATGCCGGTGGATCACATCTACGGGCTGCAATCGGCGCAGGACATCACCGAAGTGCTGAGCTTCGATTCAGCGCAGGATTATTTGGACTGGATTTCGCGTCTGCGTGCCTTCGCCACACTCACCGATCAGACCATCGCGCTGATGCGCGCCGGCCTTGCCGAACAGCGCATGCCGGCCTGCGCGATTCTCAAAAAGATTCCGGAACAGATCGCCAGGCAGATCGTTGCCAAGCCTGAAGACAGCCCGTTCTACGCGCCATTCAAACAGTTTCCGAAAGGCTTGGCCGACGACGTTCAAGCCGGGCTCGCGCGCGAAGGCGCGACTGCCGTGCAGGAATCCGTCGTGCCTGCGTTTGCCCACTTCCAGACTTTTTTCAAGGACGATTATCTGCCGCATTGCCGCGAGGCCGTCGGCGTATCGGCGTTGCCGGACGGTACCGCTTATTACGCCTATCTGGCGAAGCATCACACCACGACTGAGCTCACGCCCGAGCAGATTCACCAACTCGGTTTGAGCGAGGTCAAACGTATTCGCGCGGCGATGGATGCCTTGCGTGCGGAGGTTGGATTCAGAGGCAGTTTTGCGGACTTCTCGAAATTCCTGCGCAGCGATCCGCGCTTTTATTTCAAGACCGGCGATGAGCTTTTGACCGCTTATGGCGCGCTCGGCAAACGCATCGACGGCGAGCTGCCGCGGCTGTTCGGCAAGCTGCCGCGGCTGCCTTACGGCGTACGCGCGGTGCCGATGGAAACTGCGCCTTACCAAACCACCGCTTACTACCAGCCGGGTGCGGCCGACGGTACGCGCGCGGGTTATTTTTACGCCAATTTATACAAGCCGGAAACACGGCCGAAGTGGGAAATGGAAGTGCTCACTTCACACGAAGCCGTGCCCGGCCATCATCTGCAAATCTCTTTGCAACAGGAGCTGGAAGGGCTGCCGGAATTCCGCAAGAACGGCATCAGCTACACCGCGTTTGTTGAAGGCTGGGCGCTGTACTCGGAAAGCCTCGGCTACGAACTCGGCCTGTATAAAGACCCGTATTCGCGCTACGGCCAGCTGACTTACGAGATGTGGCGCGCCTGCCGTCTGGTGGTCGATACCGGCATGCACGCCAAGGGCTGGACGCGGCAGCAGGCGATCGATTTCATGGTCGCCAACACGCCGCGCACGCAGCACGATATCGAAGTGGAAGTCGACCGCTACATCGCCTGGCCCGGTCAGGCACTGGCGTACAAGATCGGCCAGCTGAAAATCCGCGGACTCAGAACGCGCGCCGAAACGGCGCTCGGCGACAAGTTCGATGTGCGCGCATTTCACGATGTGGTGCTCGGCTCCGGCGCGTTGCCGCTGGATGTGCTGGAACGGAATGTGGATGCGTGGATTGCGCAGCAGAAATAATCAATGAGCATGAATGTGACCCGCCTGCTGCATCGTCTACCCGTCGATCCCTTCCTCGCCGGCATGCTCAGCGCGGTCGTGCTTGCCGCGCTGTTCCCGGCAATCGGCGCGAGTCATGGCCCGCTGCATCTGGATCAGGTGACGACGATCGGCGTTGGCTTGGTGTTCCTGCTCAGCGGTATCGGGCTTTCCACCGACAAGCTCAAACTCGGTGCGCGCAACTGGCGGCTGCATCTGTTCGTGCAGTCATCAACCTTCATTCTTTTTCCGCTGATCGGCATCGCGGCGATGCTCAGTTTCAACAAGCTGTTGCCGCACGAACTACTGGTCGGTTTCTTTTTTCTGTGTGCGTTGTCGTCCACCGTTTCGACCTCGATTGCGATGACCACGCTGGCGCGCGGCAATGTCGCTGGCGCGGTTTTCAATGCCACCGTTTCGAGCCTGCTCGGCATGCTGATCACACCGCTGCTGGTGAGCGTGTGGCTGCATACCAGCGGGCAAGGTTTGTCGCTGCAACGCCAGTTGCTCGACGTCGCCGAACAACTGCTGCTGCCTTTCATCGCCGGCCAATTGCTGCGGCCGCTGCTGGCCGGCTGGGTGACGCGCAACAAGAACGTGACCGGCAAGGTCGATCGCGCGGTAATTCTGCTGATCGTCTACAACTCGTTCTGCGACTCAACAAAAGCTGGGCTCTGGAGTAATTACGGCATTCTCACCTTGCTGCAAACGCTGCTGCTGGCCGGAGGCCTGCTGGCGATCGTGTTGACGGCGACCACCTTCATTTCGCAACGCTTCGGCTTCTCTATCGAAGATGAAATCACGGCCGTGTTTTGCGGCTCGAAAAAGAGCTTGGCCACGGGCGTGCCGATGGCGAAGCTGCTGTTCGGCGGCAGCGCAGCGGGTGCCTCTGCGCTCGGCTTGATCGTCCTGCCGATCATGTTCTATCACCAGCTGCAATTGCTGGTGTGTTCGGTGATCGCGCGGCGTTACGCGCAGCGTCTCGATGATGCACACATCGCGCAATAACACGCTTGCTGATCGAGCTTTCATGCGCATCGACAAAACTCGATTGAGGGAAATGAAATGGAAGTGAAGGTTCAGGGTCATCCGGTTTACGTCACGCATAAAGGCACCGGCGCGCCGGCGCTGTTTCTGCATGGCGTTCCCGACACCGCTGAACTCTGGGATGCGGCGATCGCTGGCGTTGCCGATCGCTACGCCTGTTATGCGCCGGATTTTCAGGGTATTCATCGTTCGGCCATCAATCCCGCATTCGACTACAGCTTCGATGGTTATGCGGACTGGGTCGAAGCATTGGTCACTGCGCTCGATATTCACCAGCCGATCACACTCGTCGCACACGACTGGGGTGGCTTGATCGGTGCTGCCTGGGCGAGCAAATATCCGCAGCGCATTGCACGCATTGTGCTGATGAATACGGCCTTCACGCCGCGCTATCGCTGGCATGCCTGGGCGCGCGCGTGGCGCACGCCGGTGCTCGGCGAACTTTCGATGTGGCTGATGTCGAGGACTATGCTGTCGCGCGAACTGCGGCGCGGCTCACGCAAATTATCGGCTGCGCAGATCCATGCGATCTGGTGCGGCGCGCCGTCGAAAATGTCTGCCCGGATGACGATTCTGAAACTGTATCGATCGGCCAATCCGGAACAGCTGGTGAGTTGGGAATCGCGCTGGCAGCAGTTGACCGAGCGCGTGCCGGTAAAGATTTTATGGGGTGCGCACGATCCCTATCTGCCGCGCTGGGTCGCCAGCAGTTTCAATACGCAGGACATCGAGATCATCGAAGGCAGCGGCCATTGGGTGCCGGCAGAAGCGCCCGAGCGTTTGATCGCTGCGCTAAAGCAAATGGCCGCAACTCCATAAGCCGCGAGCAAGCCGGCACTGCAACCATTCGGGCGGTTCGCTGCATCTGATGCGTACGTTCCTGCGCAGATTCGTGCGTGTAAACCGATGGGGATTTGACGATGAGCTTCAATTGCCGACTGCTGGTTTCGATTGCGTTCGCTGCTTGCGTTGCACTGCTTTTGGTGGCTGTGAGCGCGCGTGCCGACGAGGATTCAAATACGGACAGCACGCCTCATAAAAGCTTTTCAAGCTGGGTGAGCCGGCTCTTTTCCGCTGCGGTGGACGACTCCGGCAACCGCGCCACACAAGCGCGCGAACTGGCAGCCTTCAGCGCCATCAGGATCAAGGACAGCACCGATGTCGACATACAGATCGGCACACCGCAGCAGGTCAGCGTGGTCGGCGATGAGAAGCGGCTGGATACGATCGATCTGCACGTCGATGGCAACTGCCTGATCGTCAGCTCGCAGGGTTCCGATACCAGCTATCGAACGCTGAAAGTTAAAGTTCAGGTACCGGCGATGAATGCGATCGACATCGAAGGCAGCGGCGATGTCGCGCTGCATGGTATCGACGGCGGCAAGCTACGCGTCGGGATTGCCGGCTCGGGCGACGTCCGTATCGAAGGCAAGGTCGATGACCTGGCATTGCGTATCGAAGGCTCTGGCGACGCGCGTCTGAAGTCGCTCAATGCGAAAACGGCGGACGTGGAAATCGACGGCAGCGGCGATGCCGATGTCAGCGTTGCCGATACGCTGCATGCGCGCGTCAACGGCAGTGGCGACATCACTTACGGCGGTCATCCGCATGATGTCTACGATCTGAAACTCGGCAGCGGCGAGATTCGCCAGGGCTTGTAGGTAATTGACCGAGCGGCGTCGCCAGCGCTGCCATGCAAGCCGCGTTTATGCGAGGATTCGGCAACGCTCGATCGCCGGAAGCAGCCTTTGGCCGAACCGCTCACCTTCAAGAAATGGTACGAACGCGGCAGTTATCTGGTGCATCGCGGCCATCCGATTTTTTATCACGCCGCTAATAGCGGCATACCCGGCCCGGCGCTGTTGCTGATTCATGGCTTTCCCACCAGCTCCTGGGATTGGCATCACCTGTGGCCATTTTTGCGCGAGCGCTTCAGCCTGGTGATCGCCGCCGACATGATCGGCTTCGGCTACTCCGCCAAGCCGCGCGAATACGACTACACCATTCTCGATCAGGCCGACCTGCAGGAAGCGCTGCTGCGTGAACTCGGCGTGCAGCGTTACCACGTATTTGCGCACGATTACGGCGTCACTGTCACTCAGGAACTGCTCGCGCGCGGGCTTGATCGCAGCGGCAAAAAAAGTCTGGAACCGGTACTCGAAAGTGCCTGCCTGCTGAATGCCGGCATCTTTCCGGAAATGCAGAAACCGACTCTGCTGCAAAATTTGTTGCGCTCGCGGCTCGGCCCGCTGATCAGCCGTTTCCTGCTGACTGAAAATCGCTTCCGCGACACCTTCGTGCGCGTGTTCGGCCCGGCAACGCGGCCGAGCTTCGATGAACTCGCGCAGTTCTGGCAACAGATCGCCTACAACGGTGGCCCGGGCATCGCTTACAAGGTGGTGCGCTATCTGGACGAGCGCTTCGAATATCGTGAGCGCTGGGTCGGCGCGCTGCAAAAAACCGAAGTGCCGCTGCGCTTGATCAACGGACCGCTCGATCCGGTTTCCGGCGCGCACATGGCGCAAACCTACCGCGACGAAATTCCGAATGCGGATGTGCTGATGCTCGAAGGCATCGGCCACTATCCACAGCTCGAAGCGCCGCAGGCGAGCTTGTCCGGCTATTTCGATTTTCTGGAGCGCGTGGCGGAAGAGTCTAAAATGCCGGATCACCCTCTTCGTCGAGTTACCGATCAATGGATGTCCAAACCAGCGAGCTGAATCTGTTCCGCGACAACGTCGTGCGCTTTCTTGCGGACGAAGTCGAGCCGCATTACGAAGCCTGGGAAAAAGCCGGCATTTTGCCGCGAGATTTGTATCTGAGAATGGGCGAAGCCGGCTTGTTATGCGTCGATCAGCCGGAACAATATGGCGGCATCGGCGCGCCGTTCGAGTTCTCGATGGTGGTGTTGTACGAGGCCGCGCGAATGGGCTTTCTGGCACTGGCCTCGAACCTCACAGTGCATTCGGATATCGCAGCACCTTACATCCTGCATCTGGGCAGCGAGGAGCAGAAAAAATACTGGCTGCCGAAAATGGCGAGCGGCGCGTGTATCGGCGCGATCGGCATGACCGAACCGGGCACCGGCTCCGATCTGCAAAGCATCAAAACCAGCGCGATTGCGAATGCCGATGGCGGCTATTCCATCAACGGCTCGAAGACCTTCATCACCAACGGCCAGCATGCCGGCGTGGTCGTACTGGCGGCGAAAACCGATCCGAAAGCCGGCGGCAAAGGCACTACTTTGTTCACGCTGGACACCTCGCTGCCGGGCTTCAAGCGCGGCCGTAATCTGGACAAGATCGGCCTGCATTGCGCGGATACGTCCGAACTGTTTTTCGACAACGTGCAGGTGCCGGCGAATGCGGTGCTCGGCCGGCTCGGCGGCGGCTTCGGCCATCTGATCGACGAACTCGCACGCGAACGTCTGGCGCTGGCCGTCACCGCGGTGGCGCACGCCGAAGGCGCACTGCAGAAGACCATCGAATACACCACTACGCGCAAAGCTTTCGGCAACCCGATCGCCAGCTTCCAGAACACGCGCTTCGAGTTGGCGAAAGCCAAAACCGACATCGAAGTGCATCGCGCGTTCATCGAAAAATGCACGCGCCTGTACGAAGAAAAAGCGCTCGATGTGCCGATGGCCGCGATGGTGAAACTCGCCACCACCGAAATGGAAGGCCGCGTCACCGACGCCTGCCTGCAACTGTTCGGCGGCTACGGCTACATGACCGAATATCCGATCTCGCGCTACTGGGCGGACGCCCGCATTCAACGCATTTACGGCGGCACCAGCGAGATCATGAAGGAAGTGATTGCAAGGTCGCTGGTCGGGCGCTGAGGCGATTGGCCATCGATCAAAAGTAACAGGCGCCGCAAGCGTTTAAGCTTTTTACGACCGCCGATCGTTCGACGAATCCGGGTTGAGCGCGCATCGTGCCGCGCACTTTTCGCGCAATTTTTATAAAGGTTATCCGTGGATCGTCGTCGCATCGCAGTCACGCTGGCCGGCGCCGCCGCATTCCTGACACTGTACGCGCCGCAGTCGCTGCTGCCCTTGCTGCGCAGCTGGCTCGGCCACGACGCCGCACTCGCAGGTCTGGTGATTTCTGCCGGCACGTTCGGCGTTGCCCTCGCTGCACCTTTCGCCGGCATGCTGGCGGATCGTTTCGGCCGCCGCCGGGTGATCGTCAGCGCCGCATTTTTGGCGCTGATTCCCACGTTGCTGATGGCCGCATCGCCGACACCAGCTTGCTTGCTGGCAGCCCGCTTCGCCGAGGGTATTTTCCTGCCGGGAATCTTCGCCGTCACCGTCGCCTACACCGCGGATGAATGGCCCGCGGTGCAGGCACGTGGCGTTACCGCGCTGTATGTCGCCGGCACCGTCGGCGGCGGCTTTTGCGGACGCCTGCTGGCTGGAGTCGTCGGTGAATTTGCCGGCTGGCGCGTGGCCTTGCTGGCGCTGGCAGGCATGCAGTTCGGAGTGGCCTGGCTGATCCGCCGCTGGCTGCCGCAGGAACAGCGCTATCGGGAACCAGCCGCTGTGCGCACATCACCCTTCGAGCTGTTGCGCGATCCGCGCCTGCGCGGCGCTTACGCCGCAGGTTTTGCGATTCTGTTCGCGCTGGTCGGCGGCTTCACCTACGTCACTCTGCGACTGGCGGAGCCGCCGTTCAACCTCGGGCCAGCTGCGCTCTCCGCGTTGTTCACGGTTTACCTGGTTGGCATCGTGGTCACGCCAATGTCCGGCCGCATCCTCAATCGCCTCGGCCATTTCCGCACGCTGGCCATTGCATGGAGTGTCGCGGTCAGCGGTTTGCTGCTGACGCTGGCGGCGCATTTGCCGGCGATCGTCGTCGGCCTGTGCCTTTTCTCCGCCGCGATTTTCGTCGCCCAGACCGCCGCCACCAGCTTCGTCGGTGAAGCGGCAGCGCATGCGCGCGCTACGGCCGTCGGGCTGTATGTCACCTGCTATTACCTCGGCGGCAGTGTCGGTGGCGTACTGCCCGCGCCACTGTTCGAGCACTTTGGCTGGCCCGGCGTGGTGGGCTTGATCGCGCTTGCCGCCGCGTTCTCGGTGACGGTGGCGCGACGCGCATTCCGGCTCCAACCGATCGCCGTAGTACACCATCCAGAAATCAGCGCCGAAGCACCCTAAAAATCTTTCACGGCGCGCGCTACGATAAACGTCATCGACATTGCAGGATGAACCTTTCATGCGCCGCTCACTTTTTTTGTTGATGACCCTGCTGTGCCTCGCGCCAATATCGATCACGCGGGCCGACGACAGCGCTGATCTTCGCGCGGAAAATGCGCGCCTTCGCACGCAGCTGGAAGCGCTGCAAAAAAGCTGTCCAGTTGCTGCGGCGAATCCTGCTGCAGCGCCAAATCCACCGTCGGCGCCGAATGGGCCAGCCCATACGAGAGTCGCCGCGGGGGACGTAGCTGCTACTCCCGCAGCGTCATCCAGGCTGATGTCTGCACCGCTAGTCCCGTCGTCTGCAGCATCGATCAATACACAAACAGAAGCATCAGCTCTAATCGCCCCACCCGGTTACAAGCTTGTTCCAGTAGGGGCGCCACGACCCGAAGACCGCTATATCGCGACAGGGTGCGGTAATAACTCGCCACATAACGTGCCTTGGAAGCAGTCTGCAAACTGGTCGCTATTGGCAAAAGGGCTGTCGCCTGCAGATGTAGAGGACTTGCTCGGACCGGAGCACTACAACGTCGTCAAAAATGGTCGTATTGCGTGGCAATATGGTAAATGTGATTACGGGGTTCGCGGTAGTGTTGTTTTCGAAAATGGTCTTGTTGTCGTCTGGCAAGCGCCAACCTTGTAGCGCGGATTGCATCAACTTAAAAAATCAACGTCTGCTTTTTTTAGACTGCGCCATCAGCCGTTTGCGCTTCATCTGCTGGCGCGCAGTGAGTTCGTTCTTGCGGCCTTTGAAGGGGTTGTCGCCGGTGCGGAATTCGAGCCGCAGCGGCACACCCTTGAGCTTGAAGGCTTCGCGGAAAACATTCGCCAGATAGCTCTTGTACGAATCCTTGATCTTCTCGGTCTGGTTGCCGTGGATCAAGATCGCGGGCGGATTGCGGCCGACCTGATTCGCATAACGCAGCTTGATGCGGCGGCCGAGCACCGCGTGCGGCGCGTGCCGTTCGACGGCTTTTTCCAGCACCTTGTTGAGTTCGGCGGTGGGCAGATCGCGTGTCGTCGCCTGATAAGCCGCGACCACGTCGCGCATCAGTTCGCGCAAGCCCGAGCCATGCAGCGCGGAGACGAAATGCAGCGGCACGAAATCCAGAAACGGCAGACGGTAATCCACCATCTCGCGCACTGATTTGCGTCCGTCGGTTTCGAGGCCGTCCCACTTGTTCACCGCCAGCACCATCGCGCGGCCGTGATGCGCGATCAGGCCCATCAGCCGCGCGTCCTGCGTGCCGATTTCCTCGTGCGCATCGACCATCGCAATCACCACATGCGCGCGCTCGATCGCCTGCAAGGCTTTCACGATCGAAAATTTCTCGATCACTTCGGTGATGCGCGCGCGGCGGCGGATGCCAGCGGTATCGATCAGCTCGAACGGCGTGCCGTTCCATTCGAATTTCACCGAAATCGCATCGCGCGTGGTGCCCGGTTGATCCGACGACAACACGCGCTCTTCGCCGATCAGCCGATTCAGCAAGGTGGATTTGCCCGCGTTCGGACGCCCGACGATGGCGACTCGAATGGTGCCGTCGTCGGGCAGCGGCGTGTGATCCACTTCCGGCGCCTGCGCCAGCAATTCGCGCAGCAAGGCTGCGATGCCATCACCATGTTCGGCCGACACCGGCAGCGGATCGCCGAGGCCCAGCGCATAAAAATCGGCGACACGCGAGCGGCCCATGCCTTCGGCCTTGTTCGCCAGTAGCCGCACCGGTTTGCCGAGCTTGCGCAGAGTTTCGGCGATGTCACGATCCGAAGGCAGCAGGCCGGCCGTGGCATCCACCAGGAACAGCACCACATCCGCATCGTCGATCGCAATGCGCGCCTGCTGTTCGGCCAGCAGCGCCAACGCGTCGCTGGATTCCGGCATCAGCCCGCCGGTATCGACGACGATGAAGCGCCGATCCTCGAACACGCCATGACCATACTGACGGTCGCGCGTCAGCCCGGGAAAATCCGCTACCAGCGCATCGCGCGTGTTGGTAAAGCGGTTGAACAGCGTGCTCTTGCCGACGTTTGGACGCCCAACCAATGCCAGCACCGGCAGCGATTTCGGCGGCGATTCAGCAGAGGATTCAATGTTGGGCAGCGTCATGGGACGCGCAGCATGCCGGAATGGCGCGCAAAAAGCATTGCCGGAATGTAGCGCGTGTAGCGCCGAAGAATTATTTAGGCGGCTTGATATCGAAAGCCGCGAGCTTGCCGGAAGCGGTCATCACATACAGCAGATCATCCGACACCGCGGGCGGCGCGATGATCGGGCCGCTGCCAAGGCGCGTGCGACCGACGAGGCTGCCGTCGCTCGGCGAGAGCCAATGCAGGTAGCCCTTCATGTCGCCGACAACGACGTAGCCTTTGTAGTAAGCCGGCGGCGACAGATAACGATATTTCAAGCCTTCCTGCTTCCACGCGGCGGCGCCGGTTTCGGCGTCGAGCGCCCACACCAGGCCATCGGCATCGGTGACGAATAATTTATCGCCACCGAGCACCATGCCGGTGTAGCTTTTGATCGAACGACGCCAGCGGCTTTCGCCGGTATCCGGGTCGAGCAAGGCGAGGTCGCCGCCGTAAGTCACTACGAACAGGCCGTTTTGTGCGGGCAGCAGATCGGCGTCGATATCGGTGAAACGCGCCAGTTCGGTGCGGCCGGTCGGCACCGAAATTACTTGTTCCCAGACGACGTCGCCATCGGTCAGATTGAGCGCGACAAGCTTGCCGCTATCGAAGCCGATATAAACGCGATTGCCGATGATCAGCGGTGCCGAAAGGCCGCGTAGCGTCAAGCCCGGCACGGTGCGATCGAACGCCCAGCGGCGTTCGCCGGTATCGGCATCGAGGCCGTATTCGCGGCCATCGCTGGCCTTCACCACCACCATGTTGCCGGCCGCTGCGGGCGCGTCCTGCACTTCGCTGGACGCCTGCGCACGCCAGACCTGTTCGCCGGTCGATCGCTTCAGCGCGATCACCTGCGCATCGGCGGTGCCGACCAGCACCAGATTGCCCGCCACGCTCGGGCCGCCGACGATCGGCGACTTCGTTTTAGTTCGCCAGATGCGCTTGCCGGTTTTCGGATCGATCGCGTAAACCGAGCCGCCGATTTCAGCGGTATAAATCGCATCCACACCCACCGCAATGCGCAGGCCGGTGTAGTCCTTGCCGCTGCCTTTACCGACGCTATCGGACCAGACTTCAACCGGCAGCACTGCCGGATTCTTGATCTCGACCAGCTTGGTCGGCTGCTTGATCTTGCCCTTGTGCGAGCAACCTGCGGCCAGCAGCACGCAGGTTGCGATCAACGCAGTTCTGAAATATCTATTTCCAAAGTACGACTGACCAGCTGAAGAACGACGGTAACTAAGCATCAGGATTTCACCGTGGCCACAGCCAGATCGTCGAACTTGTATTGCAGGCCGTCGCGCGCGGGCGAGTCGGCGGCGAGTGTTTTAAGGGCGTCAGCATAGGCATCTCTGGCGCCGTTGCGATCGCCTTTGGCGAGCAGGATGTCGCCGCGCAGCTCAGCGACTAAAGGCGCGTACGCTGGTTCTGCATTGTTTAGCAGTTGCAACGCATCGTCGGGTTTGGCCTGCTGCCACAGCACTCGCGCGAGGCGCAATTTCACCAGGCTGCGCATGGCATCGTCCTTCGCATTCTGCTCGGCCCATTGCAAACGCGCGCTGGCGTCGTCGAGCTTGCCGTCGTCGAATGCGGCCTGCGCCATTTTCAACTGACCATCGACCGCGTACGGCGTGCCGGCAAAATCCTGCTGCAAACGCGCGGCCATCGGCACGGCTTCGTCGAACTTGCCGGCATCGACGGCGCGGCGCAGATCCTCGAACAGATGCGAGGCTGCGCCGGCCTGCATGTCCTGATGGCGCGTCCACGCCTGCCAGCCAAAAATGGCGGCGAGCCCGAGTGCCAGACCACTTGCGAGCGGCTGCCAGTTTTCCTTCCACCAGCGCTGCAATTGTTCGAGCTGGGCTTCGTCGTCGAAATGGGTAGTCACGTTGATTATTCAGTGATGTCGATAGGGACCGTGGCGCTCAAACCGAGGCGCGGGGCCAGATGTTGCAGCAGATCCGGCCAGCCGATCGAAACCGGTTCACCTTCGCCACGCAGCGATTTTACTTGAACTGTCCGCTGCGCGGCCTCGTCGTCGCCGAGGATCAACGCGAAGCGCGCGCCGCTGGCATCGGCGCGCTTCAACTGCGCGCCGAGTTTACCGCCACCCGCATTCAGCACCAGCCGTAATGCCGGCCATTCATCGCGCAATTGTTCGGCCAACGCGACCGCTGCGGTTTCCGCTTGCAAGCCGAAGCGGCAAAAATAAATTTGCGGCGCGTGCGCGGGCACCGGCGCTTGCTGCAGATTCATCAGTGCGATCAGGCGCTCCATGCCGATCGCAAAACCGATTCCCGGCGTGGAAGCACCGCCCAGATGCGCAACCAAGCCGTCGTAACGGCCGCCGGCACAAACCGCATCCTGCGCACCGAGCTGATCGGTGGTCCACTCGAACACCGTGCGCGTGTAGTAGTCGAGACCGCGCACGAGTCGCGGATTGACTTGATAGCCGATGCCGAGCAGATCGAGGCCGCGCCGCAGCGCGATGAAATGCTCGGCAGATTCGGCATCCAGATGATCGAGCAAGCTCGGCGCATGCGTGACGATTTCGCGCGTTGCCGGCACTTTGCTGTCGAGCACGCGTAGCGGATTGCTGGCGAGCCGTCGTTGGGAATCGTCGTCGAGCGCGGCTTCGTGGCTGCGCAGGTAATCGGTGAGCGCGGCGCGATAACGCAGGCGCGATTCCGGCGTGCCGAGCGAATTGATCTGTAAGCGGAAGCCACTGACGCCGAGCCGCTGCCACAGGCGCGCCGCGAGTGCGATAATTTCGATATCGACATCCGGCCCCGGCAGACCAAACGCTTCGACATCGAGCTGATGAAACTGGCGATAACGCCCGGCCTGCGGGCGCTCGTAGCGAAACACCGGGCCGGAACTCCAGACGCGCTGCTGCTGGTTGTAGAGCAGGCCATGCTCGATGCCTGCGCGGACAATGCCAGCGGTTAGCTCCGGCCGCAGGCTCAGACTTTCACCGCCGCGATCCTCGAAGGTGTACATCTCCTTTTCGACCACGTCAGTGACTTCGCCGACCGCGCGCTTGAACAGATCAGTGCGCTCCACCACCGGCACACGCAGCTCGCGGTAGCCATAAGCTGCGAATACTTCCGCTGCAATCGCCTGTAGATGCTGCCAGACGTCGGCATCCTGCGGCAGCAGATCATTCATGCCGCGAATCGATTGAATCTTCTGGCTCACTTCTGCCTCATGCGATGAATACCGCGGACGATCGCTGCGGAGTCTAAGGAACGGTGAAACGCGCGGTGGCGTTGTCCTTGACGTAAGGCGCGATGTTGATCGGCTTGCCGGCATCGGTTGCGGAAACGCCCGGCGCATTGCCAAGAAACACCGACAGCGGGCGACGCCCATCGATCGACTGATGCGTGCCGGCCTGCATCACACCAGACAACAACACCTTGCCGTAGGTATCCTCGATGCGCACCCAGGAAGTCGCCTTGAAGGTTAACGACAAGCCGGTACCTGCGGCCACTTCGTTATTGCCGGCAGGCGTATCAGCCGCCGGGTTGGCCGTCGTTGACGCAGCGCTGGCAACGGGTTTCGCGGAGGGCGCCGGTGCCGGGCTGGCGATCGCAGGACTGGCTGGCGAAGTCGAACCGGCAGAAGAATTTTCCGACATCGATACCGATGGCAACGCGGCAGCATTACTGCTGGACGTCTCCGGCGCAGCCGCGCTGGAAGCCGGGCTGCTCTCGGTGGACGACAGCGTTTCGGATAACCCACCGACTGTAGCCGCTGGCGGCGGCACGTGGCTGACAAATCGCAAAGCGAGGAACAGCAGCGCGCCGATCAGCACGATCGCCAGCAGCCAGCTCCAGGCCGATCGCCGGCGCGCGCGATGCGGGCCGTTATCGCCGCTGCCGAGCAGCAATTTGGTCGGCACCGGCGGGCCTTTCTGCTGCACCACGGCTTCGTAAGCGGCAATCAAATCGCGTTCGCCGATGGAAAGCGCCTTGGCGACCTTGCGGTAATAGCCGCGGATGTACACCGCTTCGTTGAGCAAGGTGAAATCATCGCGTTCCAGCGCATCGAGCGTCGGCTTGGCCAGCTTGGTCTGCTGCGCCAGCGCTTCGATGCTCATCGAAGCGGCCTCGCGCGCCGTGCGAATCTGCAGCCCCGGCCCGCGCAAGGAAACGGATACCGACGTGTCGGGCGCAGGTTCTGAAGCGGCAGGATTGATAGTCTGGTTCGGGGTCATGGAGCGGGATTGCGCTGCAACAGATGCGCGGTTTCGTCGGAGTCCGGAAAATTACGGATCAGTTTAAGCTCATAGTCGCGCGCTGCGTCGGCACGACCCAGCGCGTGCTGAATCGAAGCACCCAGCGCGAGCGTTTGCGCAGTCTGCGGTCCGGCGCGTTCGTAGCGCTGCAAATAGCTTTCCGCCTGCAGATAATCGTGATCCGCATACGCCTGCGCCGCCAAGGGCTCCAGCGCGTCGGCAAAATTGGCGTTCAGGCGCAGGGCTTCGCGGAAGTCGGCATCTGCACGCGCTTGATCGCCCGCCTTGCGCGCGCAGACGCCGGCATTCGCCCAAGCCGCTTCCGGCGTGGGATAGTCGCGGTTATGCGCGGCCTGCATGAAGTAACGATCGGCTTCCTCGGACTTGCCGATGCTGCACAGAAAGGCGCCGAAATTATTACGCACGGCCGGATCGTCGCCTAGGTCCAGCGCGCGCCGGTATTCGGTTTCCGCCAACTGCTGATCGCCGCGCTGCGCGTAAGCGATCGCCAGCGTCGAATGGGCCGGCGCGTAGCTGGGGTCTTCCTGCACCGCGCGGCGCAGTTTTTCCAACGCCAGATCGAGCCGGCCCTGGCGCAGGTAACCCACGCCAAGTGCGGTGTTATCGCGCGCCGCTTCCGGCAGATTAGCCTTTGACGGTTCCAGCCCGCCCGGCGGCCGCACGGTCACGCAGGCGGCGGCCAGCGAGGCTGCGCAAAGCGTGAGAATCCAGTGCCGATTTTGCGACAGCGTCATCAGGCAACCTTCACCGGAATGCCGCTCAATCGCTGCTTCTGACGCGAATGCACGCGCCCGACCAGTTGCCCGCAGGCGGCATCGATATCGTCACCGCGCGTGCGCCGCGTGGTGGTCAAAATGCCTTTGGTGCGCAGGATATCGGAGAAGCGTTCAATCGCTTCCGGTGCCGAGCGTTTGTAGCGCGTCTGCGGAAACGGATTGAACGGAATCAGGTTGACCTTGGCTGAAATTCCGCTCAGCAGTTTCGCCAATTCGCGCGCCTGCTCGGGCTTGTCGTTGATGCCATCGAGCATCACGTATTCGTAGACGATGTGCGTCTTGCGATCCTTGCCGGCCAGATAGCGGCGGCAGGCATCCATCAGTTCGGCGATCGGATATTTGCGGTTGATCGGCACCAGTTCATCGCGCAATTTGTCGTTCGGCGCATGCAGCGAAATCGCCAGCGCGGTATCGACATCGGCAGTGAGACGATCGATGAACGGCACCAGTCCGGAAGTGGAAACGGTAACGCGCCGCTTCGATAAACCGAAGCCGAAATCGTCGAGCAGAATGCGCAGCGCCGCCAGCACGTTGGCATAGTTCGCCAGCGGCTCGCCCATGCCCATGAAGACGACGTTGGAAATCACGCGCTCGTTCTGGAAATCACCGCCGAGCGTTTTCGCCGCGAACCAGACTTGCGCGACGATTTCGGCCGTCGTCATGTTGCGCGAAAAACCCTGCTGCGCCGTCGAGCAAAAACTGCAGTCCATCGCACAGCCGGCCTGCGAGGAAATGCACAAGGTGCCGCGATTGGCTTCCGGAATGTAGACCGTTTCGATCGCGGTTTCGGGTTTGCCTTCGAGTTGATCCAGCCGCAAAACCCATTTGCGCGTGCCATCGGTGGAAATCTGCTCGGCAACCAGCTGCGGCGGACGAATCACGAAATACTCGCCCAAGCGCGTGCGCAAGTCCTTGCCGATATTGCTCATCGCCGCGAAGTCGTCGACGCCGCGGCGATAAATCCACAGCATCACCTGATCGGCCCGATAAGCCGCCTCGCCCATCGCCGCGAAAGCCGCACGCAGCCGTTCACGATCCAGACCGAACAGGTTGATGCGCGCATCCGCTCCAGCCGCGCGCACTGGCGCCGCAGCTACGGGCGTTTCGATAGTGCGGAGGTCGGCCGTCATGACGATGAAATCTGCGCCGTTAGCGAACGCGCGGGCAGATTTCGGTGATGCGGAAGAAGTACGCGATTTCGCGCGCGGCGTTTTCCAGACTATCCGAACCATGCACCGCGTTTTCGTCGATCGAATCGGCGAAGTCGGCGCGAATGGTGCCTTTTTCAGCTTTCTTCGGATCGGTCGCACCCATCAGGTCACGATGCTTGGCGACCGCGTTCTCGCCTTCCAGCACCTGGATGATCACCGGGCCGGAAATCATGAAGCTCACCAGATCCTTGAAGAACGGACGCGCGCTGTGCACGGCATAAAAACCTTCCGCCTCGTCGCGGGTCATCTGTTCCATACGCGCGGCGATGACCTTCAGGCCGGCCTGCTCGAAGCGCGAATAAATGCCGCCGATGACATTCTTGGCGACGGCGTCGGGCTTGATGATGGAAAGGGTACGTTCAACAGCCATGAGTTAGGTTTTCCGTGTTTGCGAAAGGGGGAGCAGGCCAGCCCTTGAAAGATCGAAGGCCGACAAAAGCACGGGATTCTAACGTCCGCTGCTGCGACGCGGCAATTATGCCGCCGTCAACTTCACACTGCGAAACTCTCTCCGCAGCCGCATTCGGCCTTCACATTCGGGTTGATGAACTTGAAGGCTTCGTTGAGTCCTTCGCGGCGGAAATCCACCGTCAGGCCATCGAGCATCGGCAGATGATCGCGTGCGACCACCACGGTAGCGCCGAAGCTTTCAAACAGGGCGTCGTCGGCTGCGGCGGCATCCGCATAATCCAGCACATAGGCATAGCCCGAACAGCCGGATTTTTTTACGCCGACGCGCAAGCCCAAACCCTTGCCGCGACGGGCCAGTTGATTCTTGATGCGCAAGGCAGCGGATTCGGTTAGCGCGACATTCATGTTGAACACTCCGGAAACTGGGCCAGCAAGGCGAGCAAGGCATCCTCACCCATGGCTGCACAATGAGCGCGATCATCGCCAATTTCAAGCGCTGCGCGCAGTTCCGCAAGCTTCAAACTGCGCAATTCCGCCAGCGATTTTCCGATCGCCCAATCGGCCAGCCACGCGCCGACCGCGATGCTGGTGGGGCAGCCATACGCCTGGAAACGCGCATCGGCCACATGCGCCGCTGCAAACCGGAATTGCAGCCGCAACACCGACCGCGCCGCCGGCGTGCCGGCTTCGCCGCTGAAAACGGCAGGAGTTTCCGGCGCAAAACGGCCGGCGCGTGCAGGATCGGTGAAGCGCTGCCAGATCGGGGCGGAGTAGCCGAAAGGGTTGTCGAGGCCAGTAAAATCAGGGATCGATGACATATTCACGCGGCCCACAACGGCGATAACTCGCGCAGCCATTGCACTTGCTGGATCACGAGAGCGGCGGCGCGCTCGATCTCGGACGCGGTGGTGCTGCGGCCGATCGAGAATCGCAAACTCGCATTCGCCATTTCGTCATCGCGGCCGAGTGCGCGCAGGACGTAACTGGGTTCTGCCGTGGCCGATGAGCAGGCCGAGCCGCTCGATACCGCGAGTTCGGGCAGGCTGGCGCGCAGGCTTTCGCCTTCCACGCCTTCAAAGCTGACGTTCAACAAATGCGGCGCGATGGCGATCGCTGCTGTGCCGTTCTCATCGCCGCCATTGCGATGGATGCGCGGCAAAAGTTGCAGGCGCGACCACAGCAGATCGCGCAGACCGCCGATGCGCGCCGCATCCGTTTCGAGATCGGCTTTGGCCGCAGCAAACGCAGCTCCCATGCCGATAATCTGATGCGTCGCCAGCGTGCCGGAGCGCATGCCCTGCTCGTGACCACCGCCATGCATCTGAGGATTCAAGCGCGCGCGCGGACGCCGCCGGACGAATAGCGCGCCGATGCCTTTCGGCCCATAAACCTTGTGCGCCGAGAGCGATAGCAGATCGACCGGCGTGCGTTGCAAATCGATCGGCAATTTACCGGCAGCCTGCGCCGCATCCACATGCAGCAGTACGCCGCGTTCGCGCAGCAAGGGCGCCAGACGTTCGATGTTCTGCACCACGCCGATTTCGTTGTTGACCCACATCAGCGACACCAGCAGCGTTTCCGGCGTCAGCGCGGCGAGCACGTCTTCGGACGTCACCACACCCAGCTTCGAGGGTTTCAGATAAGTCACGCGAACCGCGCGGCCACTGATTCCGTGAGCTTCGAGATGCCGGCAGGTATCGAGCACGCATTTGTGTTCGGTGCGCGAGGTAATGATATGCAGGAAGTTCGACGTCGCCGAGCCACGAAATTCAAGCGCGCCTTTGATCGCCAGATTGTTCGACTCGGTAGCGCCCGAAGTCCAGACGATTTCGCCCGGTTCCGCGCCGATCAGCGCAGCGACTTGCGCACGCGCGCGCTCGACCGCCGCGCGCGCCTTGAAACCTGCAGCATGCGTCGAAGCCGGGTTTGCGAACACGCCATCCGGCCGCAGATACGGCAGCATCGCCTCGAACACGCGCGGATCGAGCGGCGTGGTGGCGGCGTAGTCGAGATAGATCATGCAGCGAAAGTTCTATCGCAACGTCTAGGGAACGCCGCCGGCTGCTTCCTCTGGCGACGAGCTTGGCGAGACCGCAGCACTCGGCTTTTCGGCCGGCAGCACGTCGATCCGCACCTGTGCAATACCGCGGCCCATCATGCCCAATTCGCAGGCCGCGGCGTAGGAAACATCGATCACGCGGCCGCCGGTGAATGGCCCGCGATCGTTGATACGGATTCGTGTGCTGCGACCATTGCGCAAGTTGGTGACCCTTACGCGCGTGCCGAAAGGCAGCGTCGGATGTGCGCCGGTAAGCGCCTGCGGATCGAGCGGTTCGCCACTGGCAGTGCGCATGCCGCGCGTATTGCCGTCGCCGTACCACGATGCACGTCCCACCTGGCGAAAAGCTTTCTTGCTCTTGTGCGCGTGATGTGCATCCGCGGCACTGGCTGCGTGCGCCGGGTCTTGACGGATTTCGTCCTGCGCTTGCAGTGCCTGCGCCGGCTGCGTTTTTGCCATCACCGGCGCATGCAGCGACCACGCGACGACGCCCAGCACGGTCAGGCGATGGCGTGCTGACTTCCTCGGTTTCCTGCGGAAATATCGCATGAGACTCGCTCCAAAAGATTCAAGCGGGACGGCGTTCGACGCGAAGACTGTGCAGCGCTTGCAGCAGCCGATCGACTTCGGCTGCGGTGTTCTGAGGCCCGAAACTGACGCGAATCGCACCGAATGCCACGGCGCGCGAAAAACCCATCGCCAGCAGGACATGGCTCGGCTCGCCGGTACCGCTGGCGCAGGCCGAGCCACTGGAAACCGCGATACCGGTTCGATCCAGCGCCATCAGCAGCGCTTCGCCTTCCCAATCCGGAATGGCAAATTGGACCGTGTTCGGCAGCCGCGGTGCGCCGTCGCCAAAAATTATACTGCCATCGATAGCACGCACGCCGGCTTCCAGTTGCTGGCGCAAGGCCAAGGTGTGCGTGGCGCGTTGCGACCATTCCGCATTTGCCAATTCTGCGGCCGCGCCGAAGCCGACGATACCCGCAACATTTTCGGTGCCGCCGCGTACGCCGCGTTCCTGGCCGCCGCCGTGCAGCAGCGGGGCGAGCTCGACATGCGATTTCACCAGCAGCACGCCGACGCCTTTCGGGCCGAAGATTTTATGCGCGGACAGGCTCATCAGATCGGCCTCTCGCCAGCATTCGGGCAAGGCGATTTTGCCGGCGGCCTGCACCGCATCCACCAGCAGCAAGGCGCCGGCCGCATGCACACGTTTGGAGACGCGCGCGAGATCCTGAATCACGCCGGTTTCATTGTTCGCAGCCATCACGGCGACCAGTTGCACCGGTGCAACGGCCAGCTGCGCTTCAAACTTCGGCCAGTCGATCAAGCCATCGCGCGCGACTGCGATCGTCTCCACAGTCCAGCCGCGATTGCGCAGCGATTCGGCCGCTTCCATCACCGCTGGATGCTCGGTTGCCGCATACAGCATGCGGGCATTCGCGCGCTGTGCGCCGAACGCATCGGCAAAGCCTTTGAGCGCGAAGTTGTTCGATTCGGTAGCACCGCTGGTCCAGGTGACCTCGCTCACTTGCGCGCCGGCCAAATCTGCGACACGCGCGCGCGCCGCTTCGATCGCATCGCGCGCCGCGCGGCCGTAACGATGCACGCTGGAAGGATTACCGTAAGGCCCGAGCAGAAAAGGCTGCATCGCCTCGAAAACGCGCGAATCGAGCACGGTGGTGGCGTTGTTGTCGAAGTAAACCGGCATGTTCAACCCTCCGCAGCAGCCTGCATACGCTCATCCGGCGGCAGCGATTCGGCTGGATCGGCTGCGGGCGCAGGCAGCGAATTGCTGCTATCAAAATCCGGCAATTCCGGCTTCGCCAATGGCGATGCCGGCAGATGCGAATCCATCTGCCGCAACGCTTCACCCACCTGCGCCAGCCGCGCTTCCAGAGATTGCACCTGCTCCAGCATCGCGCCGATCACGTTCGCTATCGGGTCCGGCGTTTCGCGGCTCAGGCCATACGCATCGAAGCCCACTGATTGCGCGATGGCGACCACTTTTTCGGATGTCACGCCTTGCTGCACCACATGCGCGGGAATGCCGACTACAGTCGCACCATCAGCGGCATCCTTCACCACCACCGAATTGGAGCCGACGCGCGCGCCGTCGCCGACATGAATCGGCCCCAGCACTTTGGCGCCGGCACCGACCACCACGTTGTTGCCGAGCGTGGGATGCCGCTTGCCCTTGTTCCAGCGGACGCCGCCGAGCGTGACGCCGTGATAAAGCGTGCAATCCTCGCCGATCTCGGCGGTTTCGCCGATCACCACGCCCATGCCGTGATCGATGAACAGACGCCGGCCGATCACAGCGCCTGGATGAATTTCGATGCCCGTGAGCCAGCGTGCAATGTGCGAGTTGAAGCGCGCGAGCCATTTCAAACCCAGCTTCCACAAGCCGTGGCTGATGCGATGCCCCCAGACTGCGTGCAGACCGGGATAGCAGCTCAGCACTTCCCAGGCATTGCGGGCTGCCGGGTCGCGGTCGAACACCGCGCGCAGGTCTTCGCGGAAACGGTTGACCATGTTGAATCCTTGCCAATGACGCAGTTTACGCTGACGCCGTGGAATCCGGATAAAGCCTCGCGCGAAGCGCTGACGCCAGGTTTTCAGTGAGCCTTCTACAACCTCAAAGCAGACGGATTTCGCGCAGACGTTGCAACAGGAATTCGTGCGCAGTCAGCGTTTTCGGATAACGATCGGGGCGCGCCGCATCGATACAGCAAGGCAAAGTTGCAATACGAAAATCCGGATTCGGATGCAGGAAAAACGGCACTGAATAGCGTGAACGCGCGGAGGCCGCGCCTTGTGGATTGACCACGCGATGCGCCGTCGAACGATAAATTCCGTTGGTCAAATGTTCGAGCATGTCGCCGACGTTGACGACGATCGCATCGCCGCGCGTGGTGATCGGCAGCCAGCGGCCATCGCGTGCGCGAATCTGCAAACCGGCATCGCTGGCGCCGATCAGCAAGGTGATGAGATTGATGTCTTGATGCGCAGCCGAACGCAGGCTGCCGTCGTGCTCCTTGATGATTTCGCCGGGCGAAGTCGGACCAAACAAAGGCGGCCTCGACACAGGCGGATAATGCAGCGGCCGCAAGATGGAATTGCCGCGATCGACCTTGTCGTCGAACCAGTTCGCATCGAGGCCGAGATCGATCGCCACCGCGCGCAGCAGCTGCGCGCCGAGCCGATCGAGCGCGCGGTACAGCGCCGATGCCGCGCTGCGAAATTCGGCAATTTCCGATGGCCACAGATTCGGCGGCATCGCCTCGCGTTCGGTATCGCTGCGCGCAGTGCCGGGCTCGAATTCGCGGCCGACATGCCAGAACTCCTTCAGATCAGGATGCTGGCTGCCGACGGCGGTCTCGACCCGAAAAGGCGTGTAGCCGCGCGCGCCACCGCCGCCTGCGACGTGATAGCGCCGCTTCACCGATTCCGGCAGCGTGAAGAATTCGCGGAACGCCGCATACGCCGCTTCGATCAGCGCCGGATCGATGCCATGCCCGGCGATGCAGCAGAAGCCGAAGTTTCGATAGGCCGCGCCGAAATCACGCGCGAAGGCCACGCTGTCGTTTTCGCAGCGGCGGATATCGAGCGTCGGAATCTCGTCAACCGGCGCGAACATCGCCGCGCTCGAACTCACTTCGGCCGCGGCCCGAAGCCGCGCAGCACATCTTCGATCGACGTGAGAATTCCGCGCAGAATGCTCATTTCATTGGCACTCGGCGCGGTTCGTCCGAACAGCTTGCGCAGGCGCCGCATCAAAAACCGCGGATGTTCCGGATCGAGAAAGCGCGTGCCGATCAGCGCGCGTTCCAGATGCGTGTAGAAGCGCTCCATCGTGGCCTGGTCGACCGGCTCATCGTCGACGATGCGATCGGGAATCGCAGCGCCCGCCGCGAGGCCGATTTCGTAGGCCAGAATTTGTACGGCCGCTGCGAGATTCAGCGAGCTGTCGATGCCGCCGGTGGGGATCACGATCAGTTCGTGCGCGTAGTCCAGCTCATCGTTGGTCAAGCCGGTGCGCTCGCGGCCGAATAGAAGCGCGATGCGGCCGCCCTCGCCGGCCGCCACGCGATTCGCCGCCGTTTGCGCCCATTCGCGCGGCGTGGAAACCGGTACCGAGATGTAGCGCGGCCGCGCACTCGATGCGACCACGCGCGAGCAATCGGCGAGCGCTTCCTGCAGGCTCGGATAAACCTTCGCGGCGTCGAGCACATCGCCAGCGTTAGCGGCCATCGCGCTGGCGTCAGCATGCGGAAATTTTTGCGGCGCGACCAGCGCCAGCTCGCGCAGGCCGAAGTTTTTCATCGCGCGCGCGCAAGCGCCGATATTGCCCGGATGCTGCGGCTCGACCAGCACTACGCGCAGCTGCGAACGCAGGTTGGCAGGCGCCGATGCGACGACCTTGGCATCAACCTCTGCGGCGGCGGGATTGGAGGATTCGTGCACGGCTTCAGCAGGTTCAGGCGACATCGCGTGATATTCTAATGCGCGCAGCCCGCGCCTTGATAATTGCCCCAACCGCTTCGTGCATCCACTCGTCAATATCGCTGTTTCGGCTGCGCGTCTGGCCGGCAATTTCATGATGCGCAACCTCGATCATGTCGATCAGCTGAAGATCGAACGCAAGGGCCGCAGCGACTTCGTTACCCAGATCGATCGCGGTGCCGAAAGCGAAATCGTCAAGACCATCCGCAAGGCTTATCCGCAGCATGCGGTGCTCGGCGAAGAAGGCGGACGCAGCGACATCGCCGGTCAGGACAACGAGGTTTTGTGGATCATCGATCCGCTCGACGGCACCACCAATTATCTGCATGGATTGCCGCATTTCTCAGTATCCATTGGCATCCAGGTGCGCGGCGTGCTGCAGCACGGCGTGATCTACGCGCCTTGCACGCAGGATTTGTACTGCGCCTCGCGCGGCGCGGGAGCGACGCTGAACAATCGTCGGCTGCGCGTCAGCAACACCAAGGAACTGGATTCCGCATTGATCGGCACCGGCGTGCCGATCAATGCAAATCATCTCGACGCCTATCTGCCGATGCTGCGGTATATTGCCGAAACTACTGCGGGTATTCGCCGCGCCGGCTCGGCCGCGCTGGACCTCGCTTACGTCGCCGCCGGGCGGCTCGACGGTTTCTGGGAACTCGGGCTGAAGCCCTGGGATATCGCCGCCGGCCTGCTGATGGTGCAGGAAGCCGGCGGCATGACCAGCGAGCTTTATGGTGGCGCGGACGTGCTCGCCACCGGCCACGTGCTCGCGGCCAATCCCAAGCTGCATCCGCAACTGGCGGAAGCTTTTAGCGACATCGCCAAACGCTCGCCTGCAGCCTAAGTTCCGATCACACCGCGCAAGGCTGGCCGCGGATGTTTGATTTTGATTCCCCGGAACCGCTGCAAGCGCGCCGATGTCCACAGCAGCGGCGGCTCGTGGCAATTGCAAAAATTTTGCGAGCCTTGTGAGCCTTGATCGGCAACTGGAGAACTACTCTTAATGAAATTCACGATGATCATCATCGGCGTCATTGTCGCGGCACTCGGCATTGCCTCCGTCGCCGGCAAGCTGCACATAAAGCAGGACGAGGAAGTCGCCAAGGTCGGCAGCTTTTCGGCCAGCGTCGAGAAGGATAAAACCGCTCCGCAATGGCTCGGCATTTCCGCCATCGTCATCGGCGGCGTTCTGGTGCTCGGCGGCGCCTTGAAGAAAAGCTGAGTTTCAGAACGGAAAAACCGGCGGTGATGGATTTCGCCGCTGGTTTTTTATTTGCGTGGCGCGAAACGCGCGGCTGCCCGACTCAAGGGCAGACTAAACCACAGCGCCATCGTTTTCCGCCTTGCGTTTGGCCAAGCCGGAAGCGCCTTCCTTTTCCTCTGCGGTGAGCAAGTCTTCGTGCGTAACGCCGAGCAATACGGTGACGCCGCTGGAGACGTAGATCGAAGAATAAGTAGCGACCAGCACGCCGACGATCATCGCCACCGCGAAGCCATGCACGCTTTTTCCGCCGAAGAAGAAAAGCGCGAACAGCACCATCAACACCGTGAAGTGGGTGATGATCGAACGCAGCAGCGTCTGGTTGATCGACAGGTTGATGACTTCGAGCACCGGCTTCTTGCGGTAGGCGCGCAGGTTTTCGCGGATACGATCGAAGATGACGATGGTCTCGTTGTTGGAATAGCCAAGCATCGCCAGCAGGCCGGCGAGTACGGTGAGATCGAATTCTTCCTGGATCAGCGACAGGAACCCAACCGTCATGATCGCGTCGTGGATCAAGGCAGCGGTGGAACCGGCCGAGAATTTGGCCTCGAAGCGGAACCACACGAACGCGAAAATCAGAGCAAGTGCTGCGACCACCGCGATCACGCCATCCTCGCGCAATTCGCCGCCGACCTGCGGACCAACGAATTCGATGCGGCGCAGTTCGATCTTGTTGTCCTTCGCGTCCAACGCCTGCAAAACCTTGCTGCTGATATCGGCCGAACTCGCGTTCGCTTCGGGCAGCAGGCGGATCATCACATCCGAAGTGCCGCCGAAATATTGCACAATCGCATCCGGATAACCAACGGTCTTCAGCGCATCGCGCATCGGGTCGAGTTCGACCGCCTGCGGGTACACCACTTCAACCAGCACGCCGCCTTTGAAGTCGATGCCGAAGTTCAGCCCGCGGGTGAACAGGCAGGTCAGCGCGGCAATCGTCAGCACGGCGGACAGCACCAGCGCGCGCTTGCGCTGCGCCATGAAGTCGATGTTCGGAACGCGGGAAAAAAGACGCATGTTTGATCTCGATGATGAAGTGAAACAATTTCAGATGAAGGCTCGGATTGAGGCAGCGCCGGACCAACGCAGCAGTCGCAAGACGCGGCTTTTTACCGGGTTTTGAATGCGCGGCCTACCAGATCTTCCACCAGGGTTTGTCCGGAAACAGCATGTCCAGATTGCGTTGCGGCACGGAAATATTCGACGGGATCAATCGCGGCAGGAAGGGCGTTTTCCGGCTCGCGTATTTGTGTGAAATCACCGCCACCTGATCGTCGGCCAGCGACGACACCGAGCGCAACCCCTGAACGAAAGTGCTGATTCGCTCATCCTGCGTGCCATTGAGAATTTTGCCGACCGGATCGCCTTCCGAACTCAGCTTCCAGTTCAGCTGGTATTTCAGCGACCACAGCGACAGGCGCGCGATGACGAAGGTGACGTCGCTCCAGATCATCAGCCATTCTTCGTCGTCGACGACCTCGATCACTTCGGCGCCGCTCTTCGGCAGATATCGGCCCAGAAACATTCTGGTAGTGCCGCCGAGCCGGCCGGATGCATTCGCGGCGATTTTCAGCGGCTCGCACCACCAGTCGTATTCGCGCGCGAGGGCAGCGGCTTCGGCGACCAATTGTGTTGCAACATACGGCAGCACCGGCTCGATCGTTTCGTACGAAAGCTCAACGCTCATGGCTGATCCTGTGCGCCGTGGATGCGCTACACCGGCAAGTCTTTTAGCTTACGCCCGCGGAACACGTAATGCGCAATCGTGCGGGTGCCGACGGTTGCGGTGTACATCGAGCTCGCCAGACCGATCGCCAGCGTAATCGCAAAACCTTTTACCGGTCCGTTGCCGAGCGCGTACAGCACGACGGCGGCGATCAAGGTGGTGAGGTTGGAATCGGCAATCGTCAGGAACGCGCGGTTGTAGCCGGCGTCCATCGCCGCGTGCGGCGATAACCCCGCGCGCAATTCTTCGCGGATGCGTTCGTTGATCAGCACGTTGGCGTCCACCGCCATGCCGAGCGTCAGTACGATACCGGCGATGCCGGGCATGGTCAGCGTGGCGTGCAGGATCGACAGGATGGCGACGATCAGCACGACGTTCAGCAGCAGGGCGACATCGGCGAACAGGCCGAACACGCTGTAGTAAATCGCCATGAACGTGACCACCAGCACGAAGCCGGCGACGGCCGCATAAGTGCCTTTGCGGATGTTGTCTGCGCCGAGGCTGGGGCCGACGGTGCGTTCCTCGACGATCTCTATCGGTGCCGCCAACGCGCCGGCTTTCAGCAGCTCGGAAAGTTTCTTCGCTTCGGCCTGCTGCAAACCAGTGGTCTGGAATCGCCGGCCGAACGGCTCGCGGATGCTGGCGACGTTGATGACATCGGCGACATCGCGGCGCTCACGCAACGCTTCTCCTTTCGCGTTGTAGCTGGTGCTGATGTCGGTTTCCTTGAACAGCACGCCCATCGGTTTGCCGACGTTATGACTGGTGAAATCGAACATCTTGCTCGCCGCAGGGCCATCCAGCGTCACACTCACTGCGGGTGTGCCGCTCTGCTGATCGACCGTCGGCGTGGCGTCGGTAAGCTGCGCGCCGCTGGCGATCACATCGTTTTTCAGCAGCACCGGGCGATGCGTATCGCGCGTGTAATACAGCGTATCGCCCGGCGGCGCGATGCCGGTCGCGGCGGCCGATTCGGCCGCGCCGGGAATATCGTCGACCGCGCGATATTCCAGCGTTGCCGTCGCACCGAGTAATTCCTTGATCCGCGTGGTGTCCTGCACGCCCGGCAGTTCGACGACGATACGGTCGGCGCCCTGCTTCTGCACCAGCGGTTCGGCCACACCGAACTGGTTGACGCGATTACGCAGCGTTAGCAGATTCTGCTGCACCGCGTTGTCGTTGATGCGCTTCAGTTCTTCCACCGACAAGCGCGCCTGCAGCGTCGGCGTTGCGCTATTCGGCGGCACCGTGAACGCCAGCTCGCGGTATTCCTTCGATAATGCAGCCTGCGCTTTTTGCAGCTTGTCGGTATCGGCGAACTCGAACTCCACCGCATCGCCATTGGCGCGGCGGCCGCTGTAGCGGATGTCCTGTTTGCGCAGGAACGCGGGCAGATCGTTCAGATAGCGCTGCACCGCAGCTTTCTTGGCATCTTCCAGATCGACCTGCAACAGAAAATGCACGCCGCCGCGCAGATCGAGCCCGAGCGCCATCGGCCTTGCGCCGATCGCTTCCAGAAACGCTGGCGTTTTCGAGGCCAGATTCTGCGCCACCACGTAGCCGTTGCCGAGATCGCGCTTCAAGGCTTCAGCCGCCTGCAGCTGCGTTTCGGTATCGCCGAAGCGGACGATCCATTGCTTGTCTTCGAGTTTCGACGATTTCGGCGTGAACTTCTCGTCGCTCAGCGCTTTATCGACATCGGCGCCGAAAGTCGCCGGCAAGGGATCGCCGGATGCGGTGGTGATCTGCACGGAGGGGTCCTGGCCGAACAGATTCGGCGCGGCATAAAGCCCGCCGATCAGCAGTGCCAGCCACAGCGAAACCGGTTTCCACAGCGGATAGCGCTGCATTTCAGAGGCTTTTCAGTGTGCCCTTCGGCAGCACGCTGGCGACGGCGGACTTCTGCACTTTCACCAGCACGTTGTCGGCGATTTCGAGGGTCAGATAAACCTCGCCGATCGCGGCGACCCGGCCGGCCAGCCCGCCGGTGATGATGAGTTCGTCGCCCTTCGCCAGTTTGCCGAGCATGTCGCGCATTTCCTTCGAGCGCTTCTGCTGCGGGCGGATCATCAGGAAGTAGATCACCGGCACCGCGACGATCAGCGGCAAGAAGGTGATGATCGGATTCGGCGGCGGCGCTCCCGCTTGCGCGTAGGCGGCGGGAATCAGGGCGTCGACAATCGCATGCAGACAATCCATCGTTGAGACCAGCAGGGAATCCATCATCAGGGCCAGCATCGGGGCGTCTTTCTAAGGTTTTAATGGGGCGCGGATTATGCCACAAGGCTTGCCGAGCTTCGTGTGCGGCGGTGTCCGGCGCCAGCGCAACGGGGCTATGCTAGCCTTCATGCCGAATCAAGAATTCCATCCTTAAACCTTGACCAGAGGAAGTTGAAGACTATGGCCAGTTACAAGGCCCCGTTGCGTGAAATCCATTTCGTGCTCGATGATGTGCTCAACGTCGGCAGCCTGTCGCAGATGCCAGTATTTGCAGAGGCTACACCGGATGTGCTGAGCGGCCTGATCGACGAAGCCGCGAAATTGATCGAAGGCCAGATCGCGCCGCTGAATGCGCCCGGCGATGCCGAAGGCTGCAAGCTGGCGAATGGCGAAGTCACCGTGCCGAACGGGTTTACCGACGCCTATCGCCAATACTGGCAGGCCGGCTGGGTCGGCATCGCCAATCCCACCGAATACGGCGGTACCGGCCTGCCCTACACGCTCGGCAAAGTGGTCGATGAAATGACCTGCTCGGCAGATGTCGCCTTCGCGCTGTATCCCGGCCTTACGGTCGGCTGCTTCGAGGGCATTCTTGCCAGCGGCTCGGACGAAATCAAACAGACCTATCTGCCGAAGCTGGCGACCGGCGAATGGACCGGCACCATGTGCCTCACCGAGCCGCAAGCCGGCTCCGATCTCGGCGCGGTAAAGACCAAGGCCACGCCGAACGGCGACGGCAGTTTTGCGCTCGAAGGCGGCAAGATTTTCATCACCTCCGGCGAACACACGATGGCGGATAACATCATCCACTTCGTGCTGGCGCGTACGCCGGATTCACCGGCCGGCGTCAAAGGCCTGTCGACTTTTGTGGTGCCGAAATTCCTGGTGAATGCGGATGGCAGCCTCGGTGCGCGCAACGGCGTGCGCTGCACGTCGATCGAACACAAGATGGGCATTCACGGCTCCTGCACCTGCGCCTTGCAGTTCGATGGCGCGAAAGGCTGGATGGTCGGCGCGCCGAACACCGGCATTCAGAACATGTTCGTGATGATGAATCTCGCGCGCATTCTGGTCGGCATGCAGGGTTTGGGCTTGTGCGAACTGGCCACGCAGAACGCGATTGCCTATGCCAAGGATCGCAAGCAGGGCAAGGCTTTCAACGGCGGCGCGACGATCATCGATCACCCCGATGTGCGCCGCATGCTGCTGACGATGAAAGCCACCACCGAAGGCGCGCGCGTGATGGCATACGAAACCGGCATGTATGTGGATATTTCGCACCATCATCCAGATGCGGCGGTGCGCGAGGAAGCGCAGGACTGGGTGGAACTGAATACGCCGCTGGTGAAAGGCTTCTGCACGGATTCGGCGGTCGATCTCGGCAGTCTCGCGGTGCAGGTTTATGGCGGCCACGGCTTCATCCGCGAGCATGGCGTCGAACAGATCATGCGCGACGCCAAAATCCTGTGCCTTTATGAAGGCACCAACGGCATTCAGGCGATGGACCTCGTGCGGCGCAAATTGATGCTCAACGGCGGCCGTCTGCCACAGCGTTTCTTCGCCAAGGTGCGCGCCGAATCCACCGGCGACATGCCGCTCGGCTTCATCGCCAAACCGCTGCGCGAAGCGGTGGACGAACTCGAAAAAACCACGCTATGGCTGCAGGAATCGTACAAGACCAATCCGGACGATGCCGGCTTTGGCGCGGTCGATTTCCTGCGTGCATTTTCGCTGACTTATCTCGGCTTCAACTGGCTGCGCATGGCCAAGGCTGCGGCCAACCATAGCGACGCCGCATTCCGCGAAGCCAAGCTCAACACCGCGCAATTCTTCGCCAGCCGCATGCTGCCGCAAGTGCAGCTGCTGTGTGCCACCGTGCGCACGCCAGCGGCTTCGCTGATGCAGTTGAGTGCAGAAGTTTTGTGATCCGGGCCATCTGCAAGTAATGATATTAGTAATATTGTTGTAAGGGTATTTAAGGAGTAACCGAATGAATACATCACAATCCATTTACGACTTCGGCGCGAAGACCATCGACGGCAGCGAAGCCAGGCTCGATGCGTTCAAGGGCAAGGCGCTACTGGTGGTCAATGTCGCCAGCAAATGCGGCTTCACACCGCAGTACAAAGGCCTCGAAGCGCTGTACAAAAAATACAAGGACAAAGGCTTTGAAGTGCTCGGTTTTCCCTGCGATCAGTTCGGTCATCAGGAGCCGGGCGATGAGAAGGAGATCAAGGATTTCTGCTCGCTGACCTACGACGTGAGCTTCCCGATGTTCGCCAAGATCAAGGTCAATGGCGACGATGCGCATCCGCTGTACAAATATCTCAAGTCGCAGGAAAAAGGCTTTCTCGGCACCGAGTTCATCAAATGGAATTTCACCAAGTTCCTGATCGACAAGAATGGTAATGTGGTGAAGCGCTACGGCTCCGCCGACAAGCCGGAAAGCATCGAAAAGGATATCGAGCCTTTATTGGCCTGAGGCATTACTGAGCAGTTTTTTATCCGGATTGGGAATTTCCTGAGCGTTCACTCCGTGGTTTGCGTCTCGGACTTTCGGCTCGCCTGACCTTCCGGGCCTGCCAGAAATTCGCTTGCGAATTGCGGCCATCGATCGCCTTCGATGGC
>CAJCJH010000042.1 GCA_903970615.1 Rhodospirillales bacterium | reverse complement strand
TTGAGCCGCACGCGCGAGCTCATCAAAGAAGCGGACCCGGACATCGTCGAAGAATGCAAATGGATCAAACCCAGCAATCCATTGGGGGTGCCGGTATGGTTGCACGGCGGCATTGTCTGCACGGGTGAGTCTTACAACACGACCGTGAAATTGACCTTCGCCAAAGGGAGCGCGTTGCCGACCCGGCGAAGCTCTTCAACGCCAGCCTAGAAGGCAGCACGAGGCGCGCGATAGACATCCAGGAGGGCGAAGAAATCGACGCTGGCGCGTTCAAGGTACTCATCGGCGTTGCCGTCGCGCTCAATACATCGACTGTAAAAACGAAGGCAAGGCGATAGCTGCAGATGTCACCAGAAAATTAAGTGTGCCCGGGGCACACAACGGATGCCTCGGTAGGTGCGAAGCTCGATGCACGCCCCCGGCTACTCGGGAGACGCAGTTGCAGCCGCGCAGCTGGCGCAATCCTGAGAGTGAGTTTTCTTTGCTTACTCTTCTTTGCACAACCGAAGGTAAGACGCCCTACCGGGGCGGAATTAGGCTTTCGGCAAACGCAGAGGTGTCTTGCCTCGCATCCACAAATCTCTCAAGCAGCCCACGTCAAATTCGTACAAAGAAAAGAACGCCGTCGCAGACGCTCAACGCGTAATTTGCGATCATTCATTCTTCACGTTTACCCAGCCCCAAGCAGTGACTACATCAAGCCGCATCTCCGCCCGTCGTCTGGCGCAATTACGTCACTGGCGCACGCGCGCAATCTTCTGGTGCGGGGCCATTACGGTGGGGCTGGTGGCGGTGGGCTTTGCGCAGGCGTGCAGCTGGGCGATAGAAGCCCATGCGCAGCTGATCGCACGCTGGCCGTATGCCGCCGCGATCGTCACACCCTTTGGCCTTGCGTTGGTGGTGTGGATCACGCGCCGCTTTGCGCCGGGCAGCGAGGGCAGCGGCATTCCTCAGGCGATTGCGGCACTAGATGCGCCCGATGAACGCAATCGCGCCAAGCTGCTATCGCTGCGTATCGCCTTAAGCAAGATCGCGCTCACCGTGCTGGCTTTGCTCAGCGGCGCTTCGATCGGGCGCGAAGGTCCTACTGTGCATGTGGGCGCTTCGATCATGGATGCGCTCGGCCGCATTAAGCGTTTTCCGCATGACTATGTGCGGCGCAGTCTGGTGCTGGCGGGGGCTGCGGCCGGGCTGGCGGCGGCGTTCAATACGCCGATTGCGGGCATCGTCTTCGCCATCGAGGAAATGGCGCGCTCGTTCGAGGAGCGCACCACCGGCACCTTGTTGACGGCGGTGATCGTGGCGGGCGTGGTCGCCACCGGCTTGCTCGGCGACTATACCTATTTCGGCGTGGCGGATGCCCATCTGCCAACCGCGCTGTCGTGGCTTTCGGTGCCTTTGTGCGGCATCGTCGGCGGCATAAGCGGCGGCTTGTTCAGCCGGGCGCTGCTGGCAGCGAAAGCCAGGCTGACACCGCTCGCCGGCAAGCGGCCGGTGGCCTTGGCGTTTGTGCTTGGCTGCGTGGTGGCGCTGCTGGGTGTGATCTCCCACGGCAGCACCTACGGCACCGGCTACGAACAGGCCCGCGGACTCTTGACCGCGGCCACGTCGCCCGGCATCGGCTTCCCGCTGTTCAAATGGCTGGCCACGCTGGCCTCGTATCTCACCGGCGTTCCGGGCGGAATTTTCTCGCCCTCTCTGGCCACCGGCGGCGGCCTCGGCGCCGATCTTGCGCCCTTGCTGCCGCAGGCGCCCCTGCAGACGATGGTGGTGCTCGGCATGGCCGGCTACTTCAGCGGCGTCACCCAATCGCCACTCACCGGCGCGGTGATCGTGATGGAAATGGTGGACGACCACGCCCTGATCCTGCCCATGCTGGCCACCACGTTCATCGCACTCGGGGTTTCCCGCCTGGTGTGCCAGATCCCGATCTACCGCGCACTGGCGGCGTACTACCTGCCGCCGGCCGAATCTGCACCCGCCGCCGTGCGGGTGAATATCGATTCTCCCGGCCCGAAGTAAGCGCTTTCGTGATCACTGACGCTTTAACCTAACGGCTGGAGAGGTCGTGTGCCGGGGCCGGTGGCGGGCTTTTTTGCCGACGCTATCGATACACGCTCGGAAACGCCTACTCGAAGGCAACTGGGATGCCAATGCGAAAACTCAGAATCATGCAACACATCTCGCTCGACGGCGTGATCCAGTCTTCCGGCGAGGACAATTTCCCTTACAGCGACTGGACCGTGCCCTATCGAACGCCCGCTGGCCGGGATGCGGTTCTTGCCGCACATGGCGGGACATTCGATCTGCTGCTGGGCCGGCGCACTTACGAGGCTTGATCGGGGTTCTGGCCCCAAGCGCCGAGCAGCCCGATGGTGGACTACCTCGATGCAGGCACAAGATATGTCGTGACCCATCGGCCGGAGAGTCTGGCGTGGGGACCGTTCGAGGGGATCGGGCCGGACTTCGTTGCGGACGTTCGCCGCATCAGGTCGCAGGACGGTCCGGACCTGATCGTCTGGGGTAGTTCCACGCTGACCTCGATACTGCTCGAACACGGGCTTGCGGAGGAAGTCGTGCTGATCTTCTATCCAGTCCTGCTCGGCACGGGCAAGCGCTTCTTTACGGAGGGAACTCCGGCCTGTTCATTCGAACTTATCGGCACGCAGGCCATGACGTCCGGTGTCATCCTTAACACTTACCGGCTGGCCGGACCTTTGAAGAGCGGGTAGTCCGACGACGCGACACGCTCATGGGATGCCGCGTGGGCAAAGCGTAGCGGTTCACGCTGCCGCCTAAATCTGCGCCGAGAGACGAAGCCTCAGCACACGATGCAGGGATTTCCGGCCCCGGCGAGGGCGCTACTTGAAGGCTTCGATAACCTTGGTGTGCGACACCAGGCTGCCGGTGGCCCAGTTGGCGACCAGCGACTGGCCGACGGTGATCGGCTGGCCATCGTCCTGCAGGATCACGGCGCTGAGCGTGGCGCAGGTGCCGACGCCGGCGGGCAGCATGGCGCCGGCGGTGACGCCGACGATGAACTTGCGGCATTCCTGTTCGCTATCGCAGGCGGCGCTGTAGGTGCCATCTGCCGGCACGTAAACCGCGGCGGTGGAGGCGCCCGGCAGTGCGGCGCGGCAGATCTTGATCTTGCCGTGGGCGCCTTCTGCAAACGCCGTGGTGGCGACACAGCATGCGAGTGCTGCAACGATGGGTGTGGTTTTCATGGAATCCTCTTGAGCCGTTGACTGTTGATCCACAGCGCTGCTTGCCTCTAACAACAATTACGGGAAGCGTAGCAAAGATGCGGTGCAGGCGGAATATTCGGCAGCGCGGTGCGGCTTTCGTGAAATGCGGACACGGCCCAATGACCAAGGCCAATTGATACGGACCTTCAATTACCAAGGGTTCAGCCGCGCTGACAAGCTTCGACTCTAGTCTCGCAAGATCATCGCCAAGCTCGCCACACTCAGTTGCGGCCGCGCACCCGATGTTCGGCCACGGTGTGCGAGGTGCCGCTGCCAGGAATGTTTTCGTCGGCCAGCGGTTCGGGGCCGGCGTCGCGTGGCGCGGCGCTGCGAGCGAACACGCTGAAGTTGATCGGCCGTACGCGGATGCTGTCTGCTGCGGTCCAGCGCTTGTTGTCTGAATCCGGATGCGGCAGTTCAATCTCCAGCAGTTCGCCGCCGGCAATGCGCAGGCTCATGCGCACCCGCTGGCCGGTGCGCTGCAGTTCCACCACTTGCGCGTCGAGGCCGGGTACATCGGCTTCGACCACGCGGAAATCACCGGGGCGGGCGTAGAGATGGACCAGACCATCGGGCCGCTCGCTGCGGTCGATCGCCTGGCTGCCGCCTTCGAGATAGATGCCGCCATCGCGGATGCTGCCGGGCAGGATGTTGGGCGTGCCGAGGAAGTCGAACACGAATGGTGTCTTCGGGAAATCGTAAACCTCGTCGGTGGTGCCGACCTGCTCGATCTGGCCGCGATTCATGACGACGACGCGATCCGCCAGTTCCAGCGCTTCTTCCTGATCGTGGGTGACGAAGATGGTGGTGTAGCCGGTTTCCCGATGCAGCTTGCGCAGCCAGCGGCGCAGATCCTTGCGCACCTTGGCGTCGAGCGCGCCGAAGGGTTCGTCGAGTAACAGCACGCGCGGTTCGATCGCCAGCGCACGGGCGAGCGCAACGCGCTGCTTCTGGCCGCCGGAAAGCTGTGCGGGATAGCGCTGGTCGAGGCCGCTGAGCTGCACCAGATCAAGCAGTTCGTCCACGCGCTGCTTGATCGCGGCATTGTTGGGCCGCAGCTTGCGCGGGCGCACGTTGAGGCCGAAGGCGATGTTGTCGGCCACCGTCATGTGCTTGAACAGCGCGTATTGCTGGAACACGAAACCGACCTTGCGCTGCTGCACGCTGAGCGCGGTGGCGTCGGTCTCGCCGAACAGGATGCGGCCTTGCGCCAGCGGTTCGAGGCCGGCGATGGCGCGCAGCAGAGTGGTTTTGCCGGAACCGGAAGGGCCGAGTAGCGCGAGCAGTTCACCCGAGGCGATATCGAGATCGATACCGCGCAGCGCGTGGAAGCTGCCGTAGTGTTTGTGGACGTCGCGGATGGTGATGTTCATGGCTTGATCCGATGAATGCGGCCGGGATTTTATCGACCGCGCTGAAGGAGTTTGAGTGTTTGATTGCGCAGGGCTGCCGATATCAATGCCGCCGCGTCGCGGCCAGCTGATCGGCAAAGCGCCATTCGAGCAGGCTCTTGGCCGCGAGCGTAATCAAGGCGAGCAATGCGAGCAGCGAGGCCACCGCGAAGGCGGGTACGAACTGGTAATCGTTATAAAGAATTTCGATGTGCAGCGGCATCGTGTTGGTGAGTCCGCGGATGTGCCCCGAGACCACGCTGACCGCGCCGAATTCGCCCATCGCGCGCGCATTGCACAGCAGCACGCCGTAGAGAAGTCCCCATTTGATGTTGGGCAAGGTGACGTGCCAGAAGGTCTGCCAGCCGCTGGCGCCGAGGCTCAAGGCCGCCTGTTCGTCATCGGTGCCGAGTTCCTGCATCAGCGGAATCAGTTCGCGCGCGATGAACGGGAAGGTGACGAAGATCGTTGCCAGCACGATGCCTGGCACCGCGAACACCACCTTGATGTCGTGCGCCGAAAACCACGGCCCGGCCCAGCCCTGCGCGCCGAACACGAGGATGTAGATCAAGCCGGCGACGACGGGCGAGACCGAGAACGGCAGATCGATCAGCGTCATCAGGAACTGCTTGCCGCGGAACTCGAACTTGGTGATCGCCCAAGCCGCGCTCAATCCAAACACGAGATTGGCCGGCACGGCGATGCCGGCGGCGAGCAATGTCAGCTTGATGGCGGCTTGCGTTTCGGCGCTGCCGAAGCTGGCAAAGTACGCGCCGATACCTTTGCTCAGCGCGGTGACGAACACCGACAGCAGCGGCAGCAGCAGAAAGCCAGCGAGGAACAGGATCGCAATCGCGGTCAGCGTGGCTCGCACCCAGCGGGCTTCGGTGATCGCAGCATTGCGCTGCATCAGCGGCTCGAAAGGGAGCGTCTGCGCGCTTTGGGAATGACTCAATGTCATTCCCTGCGACGGCGAACGACCGCCCAAGGATGGCCGGGCAGGGGTATCGACGGAGTGATCGGTCACGGCAGGGACGCCAGCGTTGCGGGCAGCGATTGCGGGAAATAGCTCACTGCGTGCCTCCGCGCTTGCGGGCCCAGGCTTGCAGCAGATTGATGACGAGTAGCAGCCCGAACGAGATCATCAGCATCGCGGCGGCGATGGCAGTGGCGCCTTGATAATCGAATTCGTCCAGCTTGATGGTGATGAGCAGCGGTGCGATTTCGGTGAGGTTGGGGAAGTTGCCGGCGATGAAGATCACCGAGCCGTATTCGCCGACTCCGCGTGCGAACGCCAGCGCGAAGCCGGTGACCAGCGCCGGCATCACCGCCGGCAGGATCACGCGCGAGACGGTGTGCCAGCGTGCGGCACCGAGCGTGGCGGCGGCTTCTTCGAGATCTTTTTCCACTTCGCGCAGCACCGGTTCCACCGTGCGGACGATGAAGGGCAGGCCGATGAAGGTGAGCGCGACGACGATGCCCAGCCGCGTGTAAGCGACCTTGATGCCGAGCGGGGTCAGCAGTTCACCGATCCAGCCATTCGGTGAATACAGCGCGGTGAGTGCGATGCCGGCGACGGCGGTGGGCAGCGCGAACGGCAGATCGATCACCGCATCCAGCAGGCGCTTGCCGGGGAATTCGTAGCGCACGAAAACCCAGGCGACGATCCCGCCGAACACGGCATTGATAGCGGCGGCAATGAAGGCGGCGACGAAACTCAAAGAGAGTGCATGCAGCACGCGCGGGCTGCTCAGGACGTGCCACAGGCCATCCAGCCCCAAACCGGATGCGCGGAAGAATACGCCCGCCAGTGGGATCAGCACGATCAGGCTGAGATAGAAAATGCTGAAGCCAAGCGTAGTGCCGAAGCCGGGAATGGCGCGCTTTGGTGCGCGTGCTGCGGCGTTGATGGCGACTGTGGCGGTGCTCATGCGGCGGAGATTAAACGAGTCTGATTAACGAGTTTGAACGGACAAGCTCAGCGATGCGCGGCGGCGATGATCTTGTCGAAGCTGGCGCCATCGGCAAAGTGATCCGCCTGCGCTTTCGGCCAGCCGCCGAAGGCCTGATCGACATCGAACACATTCACTGCCGGAAATTCCGCGGCATGTGCCTTCAGCACCGCGGCATCTATCGGCCGCAGGCCATTCTTCGCAAAGATTTCCTGCGCAGCCCGCGTGTAATGGAATTGCAGATAAGCCTGCGCAGCTTTCGTCGTGTTCTTCTTCGCGGCCACCTTATCGACCAGCGCAATCGGATTGTCGGCACGCACGGTCAGCGAAGGGATCACCACCCGGAATTTGTCCGCGCCGAATTCCCCGCGGATCAGGCTGACCTCGTTCTCGAAAGTGAGCAGCACATCGCCGAGTTCGCGCTGTGCGAAAGTAGTGGTGGCGCCGCGTCCACCGGTATCCAGCACCGGCACGTTGGCAAAGAGTTTCTGCTCGAAGACAATGGCGGTATCGTCGCTGCCGCCGGGTTTGCTGCGCGCGTATTGCCAGGCCGCGAGATAGCTGTAGCGGCCGTTGCCGGAAGTCTTCGGGTTCGGAATGATGATCTGCACGCCGGGCTTGATGAGGTCGTCCCAATCCCGGATATTTTTCGGATTGCCTTTGCGCACGATGAACAGGATCGGCGACCACGACGGGCTGCTGTGATTCGGCAGCCGCGCTTGCCAATCGAGCGGCAGCAAACCGGCCTTGGCGATCGCATCGATATCCAGCGGATTGTTCATCGACACCACATCCGCTTCGAGGCCATCAATCACCGCACGCGCCTGCTTGCTGGAACCGCCGTGCGATTGATCGATCGTTAGGCTCTCGCCGGTTTTCTGTTTCCAGTCGGCGATGAACGCCAGATTCAGATCCTGGTAGACCGCGCGGGCGACGTCATAGGAGGCGTTGAGCAGTTCAGCGGCATCCGCGCGGGCCGCCGCCATCGACATCGCGGCGAAGGCGAACGCGGCAGCACATCGAAGCCAGCTAATTTTCATGTCGATAAAAGTACGCGAGTCGGGCGCGGATTCTCTCGGAAGTAAACGTCACAGCGCCCGATACGAAATTGGGCGCTGTGTTTGCGGCAAGCCGCGCAGTTTAAGGCTTGGCCTGATAAAGCTGATCGAACAGCGCGCCATCGGCCAGATGCACGGTGTTCAACTCGTCCCAGGACTTGAACAGGTCGGAGAATTTGATCAGTTCGAGTTTTGGGAAACGCGCGAGGTCGGCCTTGTCGGCGTACTCCGGTTTCCACGGACGATAGTAATGCGCGGCTTCGATTTTCTGCGCGGCCGGCGTGTAGAGGAAATCCAGATATGCCTTGGCTTCCTTGGTGGTGCCGTGCTTGGCGGTGTTGCCTTCGACCAGCGCGACTGGCGGCTCGGCCAGCACCGAAACGGCGGGCGTGACGATCTCGAACTTGTCCGCACCGAATTCATTCAGCGTCAGGAACGCCTCGTTTTCCCAGGTGACGAGCACATCGCCGACATCGCGCTGCGCGAAGGTGGTGGTCGAGCCGCGCGCGCCGGTATCCAGCACCGGCACGTTTTTGTACAACTTGGCGATGTAATCCTTGGCCTTGTCTTCGCTGCCGAGTTTCTTCACGCCGTAGGCCCACGCGGCGACATAAGACCAGCGGCCGCCGCCACTGGTCTTCGGGTTCGGCACCACCACGCTGACGCCCGGCTTGATCAAATCACCCCAGCCCTTGATGCCCTTGGGATTGCCCTTGCGCACCACGAACACGACCGTGGATGTATACGGCAGGCCGTTGTTCGGTTCCTGATTGCGCCAGTCCGGCGAGATGTTCTTGGCGAGCTTGGAAATCTGGTCGATGTCGTAGGGCAGGCCCAGCGTCACCACATCCGCTTCGAGGCCATCGATCACCGAACGCGCCTGCTTGCTGGAACCGCCATGCGAATTCGAGATAGTGATGTCTTCACCGGTTTTCTTCTTCCAGTCTGCCGCGAATTGCGTATTGATCTCTTGATACAGCTCGCGTGTGGGATCGTAGGAAACATTAAGCAATTGTTTGCTGGCTGCGATGGCAGACTGGCTCAACAAGGCGCCGGCGAAGGCGGCGGCGAGAATTATGGATTTCGACGGCATGGGATTCCTTGAATGTGTTGCTGAAGTGTTTCGGAAAGGGTGCGGAAAAGGTTCTGAAGTGTTTCGAGTACGCAGCCTGCGGCTTTTGCGGGAATTTTGAAAAGAATATTAAGTGTGATTGTTATTCCAAACCGATTCGACTGCTTCGAGGGTGTCGCGCAAGTCTGTCAAGCTGGGGGATAACTGCGGATCACCGCAAAGTCATTTCACCCGAAGCACAGCTGAAAGCCTTGAGTCGATCGAGCGTTTCAGGTCGGCACAACCGGCGCCAGCCGTACCGCTTGGCCCGCTGGCGATTGCAGACGCAAATCTGCAGCGTCCTGATATTGCGTTTGCAGCACGATCAATAAAGCCGCGCCGTACTGTGGATGTTCGGCGGCCAGCACCACTTCGCCAATCGCTTGAGTCTCGCCGCTGGCCAGATAAACCAGCGTTCCCGGTAGCGGTGCTTGCGAGCTGAAGCCGATGAACATGCGGCGCTTCAACTGCCCCAGATAGTGCAGCCGCGCAACCACTTCCTGGCCGGGATAGCAGCCCTTGGTGAAGCTGATGCCGCCAAGCATGTCGAGATTGAGCATCTGCGCGACAAAATGCTCTTGCGTGGTGGGAAGGATCGACGGCTGACCTGCGAGGATTTCGAGCAGTTGCCAAGCCTGCGGTCCCGCGGGCCGTGCGTTTATGGAAAGCGTCGTCCAGATTCCGCCGAGTTGCGCGGCCGGCGCCTGAATCGTGAAGCGCGGCGTTGTGCCCGGTTGCTGCGTCACGGCGATTTCATCGCGGCTCGCCATCGCCCAGTCGGACGTCGCAGGCAGCGGCAAGCCCGCTTGCATCAACAGGGCTGCCGCATTCGGCCCGCTGATGCCGAGCAGCGGATGTGTTGCGCTGATGTCGCTGAACTTTACTTTTGCGCGCATCACGAACATCTGCAAACGTTTCATCAACGTAGAGGTCAATGCAGCGCTGGTTTGCAGACGGATACCGTCGGCGGCCCGGCTCAGCGTCAACATCACGATCACGCGGCCTTTGGCGCTGTTGTAGCTGCTGAGTTGCGAACGATCAGGTGTGAGCGCTGCGATGTCGTTGCTGAGCTGGCCTTGCAGGAATGAATCGACATCGGCGCCTTGTGCGAGCAGGGTTCCGAGCTGTGCGAGCGGGAAAATGGCGTCGTGTTGAAATGCGGCCAGCGCTTCGCCCGCAGAATCGCCGAAGTCGAAACTGCCGTCCGCGCGCAGCTGCGGCATCGGGCCGGAAGTTGCCAGCGGCAACCAGGCTGGAAGCGCCGCCGGATCGGTGGAAATTTCGCGGTTGGCGTCGAGATTATTCAGGTTTTGCATTGCCAGTGTTCGGTGAAATTTGTCACAATACGCACTCAAGATCGTTGATATGAAACCGCCTTCCCATCCCGACAAATCCGAACCCGCTGCCAGCCCCGCTTCGGGCGCAGACAGTGGTTCGTCAGGCAGTTCTTGCGGCGACGATCATAAGGCGTCGCCAACTGCTCCGGTTCGTGAAATCGGCGGCCGGCGCGATGGTACCGATCCCACCCGTTTTGGCGATTGGGAAAAGGGCGGCCGCTGTATCGATTTCTGAACGCGCTTTGTACTGCACATCCACTTGAATCCAGGAGCGGTAAGCATGGCTGAGAACACCACAGCACCCAAGAGCGCGCAAATCGCGGCGCGCCCGCTTTCGCCGTTCATGCTCGGGCCTTACTACAAATTCCAGCTGACGTCGGTGCTGTCGTTCGCGCATCGCATCAGCGGTCTCGCCTTGAGTCTGGGCACGGTGCTGATTGCGATCTGGGTGCTTTCTGCGGCCAATGGCGCGTGGTCGTACGCGCAGTTCGCCACTGTCGCGCGCTCGATTCCCGGCGAGGTGCTGCTGTTCGCGTGGAGCTGGGCGTTGCTTTATCACCTGTGCAACGGCATCCGTCATCTGGTCTGGGATAGCGGCTTCGCGTTCGAGATCAAGCACGTCTATCTCGGCGGCTATCTCGTGGTTGCCATTTCGCTGGTGCTGACGGCCGCCGTCTGGGCGGTCGCTTTCGCAGTCTAGTTTCCGATTCGTTCCCGGGCTGATTTCCAATCGTCGTTTTCAGGAGTTGTCGATGAGTTTGCGCTCTCCGCTGTCCGAGGCTCGCGGCCTCGGCTCGGCAAAAGATGGAGTGGGTCATTGGTGGATGCAGCGGTTATCGGCGCTGGCGCTGATTCCACTGTCGCTGTGGTTCGTGTTCAGCATTGCGCGCTATCACGTCGCCGATTATCCGACCATGCTGGCGTGGATTCACGCGCCGCTGGTTGCCGTTGCGCTGGTGCTGTTTTTCCTCGCCGCGTTCTATCACTCCGCACTCGGCGTGCAGGTGGTGATCGAGGATTACATCGGCAACGAAGCGCTGAAAATCGGCGGCATCGCCCTGGTTAAATTGGCGCATTTCGCGCTGGCAGCGGCGAGTATCTACGCCGTTCTCAAAATCGCATTCGGAGCGCTGTAATCACATGAGCACTGCAACTCAGCCGGCGTACAAGATTGTTCATCACGAATACGATGTCGTCGTTGTTGGTGCGGGCGGTGCAGGTTTGCGCGCCACCGTTGGCCTCGCCCAATCGGGTTTGAAGACCGCCAACATCACCAAGGTTTTCCCGACGCGCTCGCATACCGTCGCCGCACAAGGCGGTATTTCCGCAGCGCTCGGCAACATGGGCGCGGACGATTGGCGCTGGCACATGTACGACACCATCAAGGGTTCGGACTGGCTCGGCGATCAGGACGCGATTCAATACATGGTGCGCGAAGCACTACCGGCGATCATCGAGCTCGAACACTGGGGCGTGCCATTTTCGCGCACGCCGGAAGGCAAGATTTATCAGCGTCCGTTCGGCGGCATGACCACCAACTTCGGCGGTCCGCCGGCGCAGCGTACCTGTGCCGCGGCCGATCGTACCGGGCATGCGATGCTGCACACGATGTATCAGCAGGCGCTGAAGGCGCGTGCCGAGTTCTTCATCGAATATTTCGCGCTGGATCTGCTCACCGACGCCGATGGCAGTATTCACGGGGTTCTGGCGCTGGATCAATCCACCGGCGAACTGCATCGCTTCCGCGCGCATCAGGTGATTCTGGCGACCGGCGGTTATGGCCGCGCGTATTTTTCCGCGACTTCTGCACACACCTGCACCGGCGACGGCGGCGGCATGGCGATCCGAGCCGGCATTCCCTTGCAGGACATGGAATTCGTGCAGTTCCACCCGACCGGCATTTACGGTTCGGGCTGTCTGATTACCGAAGGCTCGCGCGGCGAGGGCGGTTATCTCACCAACTCCAACGGCGAGCGTTTCATGGAACGCTACGCGCCGAATGCGAAGGATCTCGCCTCGCGCGATGTGGTCAGCCGCTCGATGACGATCGAGATTCGTGAAGGCCGCGGCGTCGGCCCGGAGAAGGATCACATCCATCTCAACCTGCAGCATCTCGGGCCGGAAGTGCTGCACAAGCGTCTGCCCGGAATTTCCGAGACGGCGAAGATTTTTGCGAATGTCGATGTCACCAAGGAACCGATCCCGGTACTGCCAACCGTGCATTACAACATGGGCGGCATTCCGTGCAATTTCCACGGCGAAGTCGTTACCTGCACCGATGGCAAAACCGATACCGTGATTCCCGGTTTGATGGCAGTGGGCGAGGCGGCTTGCGTGTCGGTGCATGGCGCCAATCGTCTCGGCTCGAACTCGCTGCTCGATCTCGTCGTGTTCGGCCGCGCGGCTGGGTTGCGCTGCGCGGATACGCTCAAGGCGGGCCAGAAGCACAAGACACTGCCGAAGGAATCGGAAGAAAAAGCGCTCGCGCGGCTCGACCATTTGCGCTATGCCAAGGGTGCTACGCCGACCTCGAAGATTCGTCTGGCGATGCAGAAAACGATGCAGCAGCACGCCGCGGTTTTCCGCACCACCAAGTCGCTCGACGAAGGCATGGTCAAGCTCAAGGACGACATCAAATTGTTCGATGATGTCCACGTCAGCGATCACTCGCTGGTGTGGAATTCCGACCTGATCGAAACGCTGGAACTCGACAACCTGCTCGGCCAGGCGCTGCTGACGATGGCCGGCGCGCAGAACCGCAAGGAATCGCGCGGCGCCCATGCGCACGAGGATTTCCCCGAGCGCGACGATCAGCACTGGATGAAGCACACGCTCGCCTGGCGCACCGCCGATACCGAAGTCAAGATCGATTATCGACCGGTGCATCTGTATACGCTCGACACCGACGCCGATGTAGTGCCGCCGAAGAAGCGCACTTACTAGTCCGGCGAAAGTGTGCGCAAGGTTTTCATCGTCTCCGCAGTGCTGGCCGTGATGGTTGCCGGTGCCGCTTTCTGGTGGGCGCAGCCTTTGCTGGCGCTGCGGAATTTGAAGCATGCCTTGCAGTCGCGCGATACCAATCGTGTGGCCGCGCTGGTCGATTTCGATACCTTGCGCGCCAACGTGATTCGTCATACCGACCAGAAACTCGACCGCGCCAACGAGGATAAATTTCTCGGCGGCGTGCGTAGTTCAATCGAAAAAGATCTCGCTGCCGGCAAGATCGAAAGTTATGCCACGCCGGAGGGTTTCATTCATCTGGTCTGCGATCACTCGGCGGATGGCAGCGTCGATATGTCGCCGCAGCCGCCGGGCAAGCCCTGCGTGCTCGATGGCAAATTGCAGCGCGCAGGATACGAAAATTCTTCGCACTTCCAGGTGGTCGTGCGTCGCTCGCAGGGCAGTGGATTACGCCTGATGCTGGCGCGGGAAAATGACGCCTGGAAAGTGGTGAATCTCGCCGATGCCAGTCCCGCGAAGTAAGGGTTTCATAAAGAAGTAATGCATTCATTAATGTTGTTATTCAATCACGCAGAGTAATCGTAGTCAGGAGTTTCCAGATGGCTCAGATCACACTTCCGAAGAATTCGAAGATCGATCGCAGTGCTGGCAAGACATTCAAAGCAGCCGCCGGCGCCAGGAATGTGCGCGCGTTCAAGATCTATCGCTACGATCCGGATACACAGGCCAATCCGCGTGTCGATACTTATGAGGTCGATATGGATACCTGCGGCCCGATGGTGCTCGACGCACTCATCAAGATCAAGAACGAGATCGATTCTACATTATCGTTCCGCCGCTCCTGCCGCGAGGGGATTTGCGGCTCCTGTTCGATGAACATCGATGGCACCAATACACTCGCCTGCATCAAGGCTTGTGGCGATGTGAAAGGAGACGTCAAGATCTATCCATTACCGCACATGCCGGTCATTAAAGACCTGGTGCCGGACATGACGCACTTCTATGCGCAGTACACCTCGATCGAGCCTTGGCTGAAAACCGACACGCCCGCACCGACGCGCGAGCGTCTGCAAAGTGAGGAAGACCGCGCCAAGCTTGACGGCTATTACGAATGTATTCTCTGCGCGTGCTGCTCAACGGCCTGCCCAAGCTACTGGTGGAACGGCGACCGTTACCTCGGCCCCGCGATTCTGCTGCAAGCCTATCGCTGGCTCGCCGATTCACGCGACGAAGCTACCGGCGAACGCCTCGACATGCTGGAAGACCCATTCAAGCTGTATCGCTGCCACACCATCATGAACTGCGCCAAGACCTGTCCGAAAGGCCTGAATCCGGCGCGGGCGATCGCAGAGACGAAGAAGTTGCTGGTGGAACGGCGCGGTTGATTGGAACCAAAGGAATCTGGCGCGATTCCATCGTCGATGACGAGGGTCATCGGTATCTATGCCGCTGAGTAATTCTTCGCAGAGCGATAGTCTTTGGTCCTGACGGCAGTAGTCGGCTAGGACTGCAATATTCTCAAATCAGCGCGTGCTGCTCTCGCCTGAGCCGGTATCGGTGGACGTATCCGTCGCAGCCTTCGCAGTTGCTTCATCGCCCACAGTTGGCGACGCGCCGCCGAGGGCTTGATACAACAGCACCATGCTGTCGAGATGCTGGCGTTGGGCGAGCAGGCTGGAAAGCTGGATTTCGATCGCCTGCTGCTGCAAGGCGATGAGTTGTAGACGGCTAGCGTGACCCGCCGCCAGGCTCAATTGCAGACGCTGGATTTGCGCTGCGATCAATGCATCCGCGCTTGACCATCGCGCTTTCGCTTCAACCGCCGCCTGATAGCCGAGCAGGGCTTTTTCGACGTCGCCAAAGGCGGCGATAACCGTCTTCTGATATTCGGCAAGTGCGGCATCGTACTGATGTTCGCGCAGTTCGAATTCCGCCGCGCCGCGGCCGCCATCGAAAATCGGCAGCGCGATGCCCGGACCAATGCCGACCAGCGCGCTGCCGGCGCCCAGAATGTGAACTACTGCGGCGCTGAGAAAGCCCAGTTCCCCGGTCAGCTGCACTTGCGGAAAACGCTCTGCGCGCGCCACCGCGACTTGCGCTTCCGCCGCCATCAGATGCGATTCCGCGGCGCGGATATCCGCACGGCGTTCGAGCAATGACGACGGTAAACCGGGCGCCGGCACCGGTGCCTTGAGATCAGCGCTGAGCGTCGAACTGGCGATCTGCAGGGACTCTGCGCTATCTCCTAAAAGCGCCTGCAACTGCAGCAGTGCGAGTGCTCGCTGGCCCTGCAGATCGGCGATCGCAGCCTTCGGTTCCTGCGCGGCAAGCTGCGCATCCGCGACGCTTGCGGCGCTGATGCGACCGGCCTGCAGCTGCAAGGCAAGCAGCTGCGCGCGTTGATCCGCAAGCCCGGCTTTTTCGATTGCCAGCCCGAGCATTTCATCGGCTTCGCGCAAGTCGAAATAAGCCCGCGCCACATCACTCAGAAGCGCAATGCGTGCGGTATCGACATCGTAAGCGGAGGCGACGAATTCGGCATGCGCTGCCTTGAGGCTGTTGCTGACGCGGCCCCAGAAATCGATTTCGTAAGTCGCGTTGAGGCCGACTTCGTAATGCGAATCGTCGGCGTGCGAATGCGGATTTTGTCCGGCCAATTGCAAGATCACCGGATCGGTTGGGCCGGCGTTAAAACTCAGCGAAGGAAACTCGGCGGCGCGGGCCACGCGGATGCCGGCGCCGGCGGCCAGCATGTGATCCACCGCAATGCGCAGATCAGGATTATTCTGCAGTGCCTGCTGCAATAAGCGCTGCAATTCCGGATCGCCAAAACCGGCCCACCAGTCGTCGCTCGCACGCAGTTCCGCATGCTCAGCGCTGCTCGGCAGCGGCGCATGCCAGACATCCGGCAGCGGCAGTTGTGGGCGTTCAAAAGCCGGGTTCGACAGACAGCCGGCGAGCGTTGCCGCCAGCATCAGCGGAAGCCATTTCTGCATCGCGCTCAAGGTGCGGCGGCGCGGCGCGTGTGGATGCGCACCAGCACGCGCTGGCCGATCAGCAGGCTGGCTTGCGCATCCAGTTGCAAGTCGCATTCGACCACGCGATCGTCCTTGGCAGCAGCGCGCACGTCGGGCAGATCGCGCACCGGCCCCACACTTTGTGCAACCCGCAGCACTTGCGCCGAGTAACGCGTGGTCTCGTCGTATTCCGGGCTGATGTCGGCGAGCATGCCGGCTTGCACCGCACCGAACAGACGCTCATCGAGTTCGGCACGCACGATCAGCGGGCCATCGCCGGCAAACCAAACCAGCTCGCTGCCGCCGGTTACGGCTTCGCCCGCATGCGCGCTGACGCGCAAAATCCGGCCGGCGCGTGGCGCATGCAATTCCATCCACGATTGCCGCTCGTGTGCGCTCTGCGCTTGCAAGGCCGCAGTTTGTCCGGCCAGTTTTGCCAGCGCGGCTTGCGATTCGAGATCAGCTTGCGCGCGCTGTTGTTCGATCAATTCGTCGCGCGGCTCGGCCTGCGCATCCACCAAAGGCTGCAAGCGCGCGATCTGTTCTGCGACTCGCTTGAGTTGCGCCGCAAGGGTTTTTTGCTGCTGATGATTGCGCTGCACTTCGAGATCAGCCAGCTGGCTATCGATGCGCGATTGATGATCGTCGAAGCGTAGCAGCAGGGCATTGGCGGCAACGCGATCGCCGGCTTTGACATCCACTTCCTGCACGATGCCTTCGATGCGCGCGCCCAGATGTTGCGTGCCGCCTTCTAAATCAACCCAGCCTGGTGCTGCGGCCAGCGACTCCGATTCGGCAACCGCCGCCGGTACTGCCTGCGCGGCGCGTCGCGTCATCAGCGAGGTCAGCGCGACGATGCCGAACACGGCAAGCGTGACGAATAAAAAATTGCGTTTGGCACTCGTCACGAAAGCGGCTCCGGTGGCGTCAGCGGCAAAGATATCAGTGCGGCAGCACGGCTTGCGCGCACCGGCAGCGCATCGTCTGCAATACGGCCGTCCTGCAAGTGGATAATCCGTTCGGCATGCTTACCCAGATGCGGATCGTGTGTGACGGTGATGACGGTGGCGCCGTGCTCACGCGCGATTTTTTGCAGTAGCGCGATGACAATTTCGCCATTGCTGCTGTCGAGCGCGCTGGTCGGTTCGTCGGCGAACAGCAGCTTCGGCGAGCCGGCCAGCGCGCGTGCAATCGCTACTCGCTGTTTCTCGCCGCCGGAAAGCTGCGCGGGCCGCAGCGTCATCCGTGCAGTCAGTCCCACTTCGTCGAGCGATTCGCGCGCACGCTTCAACGACTGCGATTCGCGCTCGCCGCCGAATAGCAGCGGCAGCGCCACCTGCTCGACTGCGCTGAGTGCCGGGAACAGATTGAAGCCCTGAAAAATGTAGCCGCAGTTGTGAAAGCGAAAACGCTCCAGATCGCGCGCGGACAATTGCCAGATGGCGGTGCCGAGCAGCTCGACGGTGCCTGATTGCGGCCGCAAGAGTCCGCCGAGAATCGCCAGCAAGGTTGACTTGCCGGAGCCGGATGCGCCCATCATCAAACTCAATTCGCCGGCGCGGAAATCCAGCGACAAGCCATGCAAAACCGGCGTGCGTGCGAAGCCTTCGCCGTAGCCATGCTGGAGATCGCGCGCGGTCACGCTGGTGGCAAGGTTCATCGCAACAACACCGCGGGCTCGACTTTATACAGCGCACGCAAGGCCAGCAAACCGGAAATACCGGCCGTGAAAATGCCGATGACAACAGCCACAAAAATGGCCCAGCCGGTCAGCTTCAGCGGAATGTAGAATGCATGCGCTAGCGCCACGATCAGCGCAGATAGCAGTAAAGTCAGGGCTGCACCGACGATGCCGATCCACAGCGATTGTTCCAGCACTACCGCGCCGAGCTTCGATGAGGGCACGCCGATCGCGCGAAACGTGGCGTACTCCCGTAGGGACGCCAGGATCACTGCACGCAGCGTCTGGCTGGTAATCACGATGCCGATAATCAGACCCAGCAGGGACGAAAACAAAAAGCCCGCGCCGACGCCGGATTCGGTGAGCCAGTAGCGCTGGGTGCCATTGGAAAATTCATCGCGGCTCCAGACCCGATAAGCCGATGGCCGCAGCAGGCTTTGCAGGCGATCGCGCAGCGCTTTGAGGTCGGTGCCGGGCTTGACGCGCGCGAGAATGAAGGTTGCGGAATCGATGCCCGGCAACGGCGCGTCGCTGATCGCGCGCAAGGTTTGCGTGGAGGCAAAGACATAGGTCGCGCCGATCGCACGCAAGCCCTGGCTGATGCCGACCACGCGCACGCGATGACCATTTATTTCCGCAAGCGCGCCGACATCTGCGCCGAGCTTGTCGAGTTCAGCACGATCGACGACGACCGCCATCGGCTCTGCCAAACGCGCGCAAAGTGCTGCACGCATTGGCTCCGGGCAGGATGGTGCATCGCCGGAAGCGTCCAGCCCGACCAGCACCACGCCCACTCGTACGCGCGAGTCGAGCCGCCATTCGGCGTCGTAAGTGCGCAGTGCGTCGCTGCCTTCGATCTCGGGTTGTGAGCGGATCAGTGCGCCGAGGCTGGCGGGAATGTCGCGCGATTCGTCGAAGCTTTGCGTTTCCGGCGAGGTGATCCAGAGCTGCGCATCGCTGCTGTCGATCAACACGCTGACGGTGCCGAACATGCCGAGCAGCAAGCCGAGTTGCACCAGCATCAGGATGCCCGCGAACGCAACCGACAATACGCCCGGCAGGAAGCGTGGCCATTCGTGCAGCAAAGTCGCGCGGGCGAGGGACAGCGGCATCAGCGTGTGGGATCGTTATTGAAGCGTGCTTGGCAAGCGCGTATGCAGCCGCAAACCCAGCCTGCGGACCGAGTGGCAGATCATTGGTCTGCTGAAATTATTCACGGCGAGGATCATGTCTGTTGGCCGGCTATGCTGGCGCAATGATAGAACTTCACAGCCTTGCCTCGCTGCATCGACGCCGACATGCTCGCTGACGATCGGATCAGCAATAAGCAGTTTTCGATGATCGAACAGCGATTGCCATTCGCTATTCCGGAGATTCGCGCAGTGCGGGCGATTCGCTATCGAGGAAACGTAAAACCGATTTCGATCGGCGATGCGATTTTTAATATCTGCGCGCTTCAAAAAAACCTTGTGCGAAGCGCGGTTACAATTGCTTGCTGAAACCGAATCGAACTGACATCGGGTTGCGTGCCTTTGGGGGCGCTCGACGAAATGTTCAGCACTTGCTAGCGTTCGCGGCGGTTCAATACTGCAACTAAAATCTGATAAACAAGGATTCCATCGATGAGCGACACATTTACCCGCAAGGATCTGGTCGAGTCACTGGCCAAGAAACAAGAGCTTTCCAAGGTCAAGGCCGAGGCCGTGATTCTCGACCTGCTGAGCGATATTTCCAAGGCGCTGAAGAAGGGTCAGAAAGTCACGCTTTCGCCATTCGGTACGTTTGAAGTGAAGAAGCGTCCCGCGCGCAAGGGCCGTAATCCGGCGACCGGCGCTTCGATCAAGATCGCGGCCAAAAAGAACGTGCGTTTCAAGTCGTATGCGGGCCTGAAGAACATCATCGGCTGAGCGCTTGGGCGCAGGACGGGTAGCCGGGGGGCTGCCTATTGCTTGCTTCAAGCGCTGCGTGATTTCAACCGCGCTCATCGACCCGCTAGTCGATCACCTTCACTCCTTTCCAGAAGGCGACGCGGTCCTTGATTTCGGCTGCGGCGGATTTGGGTTCGGGGTAATACCACACGGCATCCACGTTCCGCTCGCCATCGAGATTGATCGAGAAGTAATGCGCAGTGCCTTTCCACCCGCAAACGCTGGTGGTTTTACTCTCCTCAACACAACGGCGATCGAGCGATGCGGCAGGAAAGTAATGGTTTCCTTCAACCACCACGGTGTCGTTCGATTCTGCAATGGTCCTGCCTTTCCAGACTGCTTTCATGGCTGCTTACTCCGGTTTGCTGAGCGGTTCGGTCGGTGATTTGAATATCATAGTCGCCAGCGACATAGGACATTTCAATCCGGGCGCGGTGCGGTGATCGCAATGCCGTTCTCTGTACTGGCCGGTGCCATTCTGTGCTGCGCTGGGGTGCTGTTGCTGCGCCGGGTTGCCGGCACGCGGGGACGCAATCCACTCTGGTGGCTGATCGATGCCGCCTTGCCGCTGATCGGTTTTCTGCTGCTGATTGCATTCACCGCAAGGCCTTTATTTTCAGGCATCGTCAGCTGCATGCTTTGCGCCGGTTATGCGTATGCCGATCGCGCCAAGCGTCGCGTGCTGGCCGAGCCTATCGTGCCGACGGATGTGTTTCAGGCGTTCGATATCTTTCGTCATCCGCAACTGGCCCTGCCGTTTCCGCACAAGGGCCGCGTCGCCGTCAGCGTCATCATCGCGCTCTCGATATTTGCCGGCCTGTTTTATTCCGAGATGCCGATGGCGATATGGTCGCCGTGGTGGCCAGCCTTGAGTTGCGTCGCTCTAGCGCTGGTCATCTGGCTGTTGGCGTGGCCGCTTCGGGAACCCGCGGGACATTGGCTGCGCCGCGCCGGCCTGGTCGCTGATCCCTTGCGCGACAGCGCCGCGTTCGGGCCGCTGGCAACATTGCTGGCCTATGCGCTGCTGGCGCGCGCTGAACGTGCGATGTTGCAGGCGAGGGTTTCGATCGACCAGGCCACGGTAGCGCACACGTTACAGCCACAATCGAATCCCGGCAACGGTCCATTGGTCGTCATTCAATGCGAATCTTTTTTCGATGCACGCCGGTTGCATCCAAGTCTGGAACGAAGCCTGCGATTGCCAGCCATCGACCGCTGCCGCCAAACCGGCGTGCAATGGGGTCGCCTCGCGGTGCCAAGTTGGGGCGCCAATACCGTTCGCACCGAATTCGCCATGCTGACCGGTCTTGCGCCCGAGGCAATCGGCTTCGATCGCTTCAATCCTTACCATCGATTCGCCCGCATGCCGATCGCATCGCTCGCCTGGCGCATGAAAGCGCGAGGGTATCGCACCATCTGCTTGCATCCGTTCGATCGCCGATTTTACGGCCGCGATCAGGTGATGCCGAACCTGGGCTTCGATCAATTCATTGGCGAAGAAGCCTTCTTGGGCGCCCAGCGGATCAATGGCTATGTGGCGGATGTCGAACTGGCGCGCGCGGGCCGGGAAATCCTGCGCGATCACGGTGGACGTGTTTTTTTATTCGTTATCACGATGGAAAATCATGGCCCGTGGAATCCATTGCCCGCCGGCACTCCAGGTTTGCTACCAAACGAGATTGGCCTGACGCCGCAACTGCGAAGCTCGTTGGAAGCCTATCTGCAAAGTCTGCGCAGTGCCGATACCATGTTCGGCCATTTCGCCGACTCGCTGGCAGACTTGGCGAGCGATGGCGTACTCGCAATGTACGGCGACCACCTGCCGAGCTTCCCGGCAGCGTTCAAATATTTTGGCTTGGAGGACTCATTTAGTGATTATCTGGTTTGGCGCTCGGGCCATTCACACCATGGGAATGAGCAAAAGACCATCGCTGCCGAGCGTTTGAGCGAATTGATCTCGCAAGCGCGAGAAAGATAAGCAGTCTTCAGCAATCATCCTGTTGATAGACTCCAGCTGACTCTTATCTCCGTACTCACGCTGCATTACTGACTGATTGCAGCAGCCAGCAGCTCTTCTTCGCAAACAATTTTTAAGGCTCGCTGTGCCTCTGCCAGCATTTCGGGGTTGATGATCGCCGGGCTGCTTTCAGCATTGGCATAGTGACGAAGGAACAAGCGCATAACATGGTTCACGCCTTCCGGCGTCACGGTGCGCAAATCCTCTGCGTAATAGCGGCCTCGGTTGAAACTACCGGTGATGATTTCGTACGACGGAAAATAATCGCAGCAGGGATATTGCTGGCTGATTCGTTCCGCCGCAACGCGCAGCACGGCCTTGCTATAGGTATTGGAAACCAGCACATGACGATCCTCATAACTTGCGCTGAGTGCCACTGGCGAGACGGTGAGAATCACACGCGCCTTGGGGTTGATTTGCAGCAGTCGATCGATAAAAAAAGCTAAGTCGGCGGTGACTTCTGCATCGGTGAAATTCACGAATTCGTAGCGCTGCATGTCCATTGCGCCCGCGGCTACGCCCGGTGCCACTGGAAACACTGCGCCGTCGGCTCTGGCTCGCCAGGCTTCGGTTAATCCCAGCGTGAATACCAGCACGTTCAGTGTCTCGAACATGCGCCGCACTGCGGCCAGATGCTCCGAGCGCGCGGTTTCCAGTTCTGCTAGCGAGCTAAAACCCTCAGGTTCGATGGTTGGACGGAACGGATCGGCGTAGCGGCCATTGGGCATCAGCCACGCGGTTTCCTCGGGCTTGAACCGGCCGTATGCGCGTTCCATCAACTGTAAAAGCTGGCGCGCCGTGTAAATGTTTCCATAGCGAGCGGAATAGCTACCGGCATCGACGGAATCCTTAACAGAGGTCTCGGTCTTCAGGAAATTGAATCCGCTGGTCGACAGCCGATGGGCAATGTGCTGCGCGAAGCAACTTCCTGCGGCCGCGATCGGTGTGTGTTGATTAAAAGTAAAACCTGGTGCGGTGACTGGATCGATTTGATCTGCATCGACTTGTGCTACTCCTTTACGCCAGAATTGGTGGGCAGCGAGTCTACGATAGGGATTGGAATTCGGGTTTGTTGGAGAAGCTTCGCCCCCCAAATGCCGGAATATGTCGAGGCCATTTGTTTCAATCGCAGTCTGTAAATCTCTATATGCCGGCAACTCCATACGAGGACAGACCAAGTCTGCTTTTTCATATTTGGAAAACGCCAGGTAAGAACCTTCAACCATTTCTTCAAGACTGAATACCTTGACGTCTGAATCCGGCACGAATCCAGGTGTTTCTGGCTTGAACATGTAGTGATGTGGTCCTGGCAAGCCATAGTATTCACCGATCTCAGGATAGATCGGCCAAACAGCACTATCAGCGAGGAAATCGTGCGCGAACTTCACTGCATTGCCCGGCCTGAGTGGAATGCTGAGCTCGTTAAGCAGCAGTCTGGCGATATCGCCAATGACGTGCAGCTTCGGATGATTTATCGAATGCATGAAACAACCGCGGCGAGCCCAGGTTTCCAATAGAGGTTGAAGATCCAGGCCACAAGCTGCGCCTTCTGCCAATAGGGTAGTGCGAGAACTCTCCCACCAATCGAAAAATTCCAAGCGCCGATAGATTTCAGGACGAAACAGCTGCACTGTTTGTGCAGCTGTTAAGCCTGCGCGCCAACCGAGCAATGCAATTGACGAGTTGTAGTCCATCAGTGGACCGCGAAAATAAGTTTCTCCGCCAGGTTTGGCGACATAAACCAGGTCTGGATGGAATGCACTAAAAACAATTACAGGATAAAGAACAACCTTATGGCTGAAGCGCCCATAGAGCGGCTTGATCTCATTCCACAGCCACGGCTGTAGAAATATTCTTTCATGACTTTCGAATATCTCGGAAAGACTTGGCTCTCCATCCTGAGTCGGGATAGATGCATGCGGATGGACTAATTTATGAAGTGGCAAGGCTCCACCAGTAAGCGCCTGGATGGCGCGGCTCATCTGTCTGCTCTGGCAATTGCCAAGTACCGCAAAACGCGACTGGTGATTGATAGTGTCGGCTACGACCGGCAGTGCGTTGGTTGCCCGGCGGCGGTATTCAGAGGAACGCAAGAATTCTTCGAGAAGCTTTTCGAACGGCTGGCCGTCTTTCAAACGTCGAACCCAGTGCGAAAATCCATCTGCATCAGCCTCGCGGCCGAGCAGACTTCGATAGGCTAATTCCACCAACTGCGGTGCAACTTTATCGACCGAATTGCGCAGACGCTCTTCTTCTCTCCGGCGCTTTTTCACTTTGAAAAAAGCGGTCAATTTATTCATCCCTGAATCTCTACCCGGAATTCACATAAAAAGGCAGCGGCGACTGATTGCTCTCGATAGCGCTCAGAGCACCGGTTGCGATGTCTAGAGCTTCGCGTATCGTAACGTCCATATCAAGGTAGCGATAGGTGCCCAATCTGCCTGCAAAAGTAACGCCGTTACTGGATGTTGCGCTTTGTAAATATTGGTTAAGTCGCTGCATGTCGCTCGACAAGCGGACAGGGTAATACGGTGTATCTGCGGGGCCGCAATCGCGGCTATATTCGCGGTAAATCAAAGTATTGGAATGCTGTTCCCATGGCGCGAAATGCTTGTGTTCGGTAATGCGGGTATAAGGCACTTCGGCATCGCAGTAATTGATGACCGCATTGCCCTGAAAATCGCCTTGGCTGACTTCGGTTTCGAAATCCAGCGTGCGATACGCCAAGCGTCCGTAGGCGTAATCGAACCAGGCGTCGAGCGGGCCGGTCCAGAAAATATGATCGGCGGAATCTGCTTGCCGCGGCGACACTTCTACATCGAGCTTCAAGTCGATATTCGGATGATCCAGAATGCGTTCGATCGCTGCGGTATAGCCTTCTTCGGGAATACCTTGATAGCGATGCGCAAAATAGTTGTCGTCGTAATTAAATCGCAAGGGCAGGCGCTTGAGGATACTTGCCGGTAATAGCGATGGCGCCACGCCCCATTGTTTTGCGGTGTAACCGGCGAAAAATGCCCGGTAAAGTTCTGGGCCAACGAACTTCAGTGCTTGTTCCTCGAAAGTCTGTGGATCTTTGATACTGGCATCTGCGCGCGCCTGAATGAATTCCCGCGCCTGACTGGGATTGAACGTAGTGCCAAAGAATTGATTGATCGTGTGCAGATTGATCGGTAGCGAATAGATGCGGCCGCCGCTGACGGCCTTGACGCGGTTGACGTAAGGCCGCATCACTGCGAAACGCTGGATGTACGTCCATACCGCTTCATCGTCGGTATGAAAAATATGCGGCCCGTGGACGTGCAGCATCACACCGGTTCCATGTCGCCGCGTGTAGCAATTGCCGCCGACGTAGGGCCGGCGCTCGCGGACTTCTACCGTGTGTCCAGCCTGTGCTAGTTCGCGTGCGATAACGGCACCGGAAAAGCCTGCGCCAACCACTAGAAAGTGCATCGGTTCACGCTCAAATTCAAGGCCTGGGCAAGTCGAGATACTCGCGCCAGAATGCGGAAGAAATCAGCTTGGGATGTTCAGTGCGCCAATGTGTACGCAAATTTCCCCACGAAAAAAATAGACGCAGCCAGATCACGCAAAAGCGGCCCAGCAAGTGGAAATAACGCGTATGGTCGATCGTGCAAATCATGCCGCGGCCGCTGGTGGGCTCGTAATAAACCACTCTGGGACAGCGGAATATCCGCACCAAGGTAGTTGCGTGAATGTTTTCCACGACCCAACCCGGATGCGATGGTTCGCGTGCGCTCTTGAAGCACCAGTTCGGCAACAGGTGTCCGTTCATGGTCGCGCGCGCGAATAACTTGCGTATCAAGGATCGCTTAAGCGGCCTTTTGTAACGATCCAGAATAATGTCTTTGCTGACATCCATGAAGGCGTTTTTCTGCCGCTGCACCAGTTGCTGATGCAACTCATCCGCGCGTTGTATGTAAAGGGCTTTGCTGCCCTGCGCGACGGCTTCGAGTCCCTCGATCCTGAACTGCGCCTGCTCGTAGCGATAGGTTAATAGTGCAGTCATGATTTCGATCCACGTATCGCGCAGTGCGCGCCGGCTGCCGTCGTACAGCAGCGCGGTAATCAGGCCATTGCGCGTATGGTAAAACCAGCGCCAGTTGATATCCTTTTTCTCGAACTCCTCGTGCCAGACAGCGACGCCGAGCAGCGATAGCGTGCGCATTTTCATGCGATTGCAGCGTAGCCCCATTTCCACATCGTCCCAGCCGACAAAAAACGGACTCGGCAGCAACTGTTCGGCATTAGTAGCCAGCGGGTAGCAAACGAACCACCAGCCGCAGAAGGTTGCGAACGAGCTTTCATCGTAGCGTGCAATGACGGCAGGATCGGTGAGATCGACATTCGATTTATTACTGGAGAAATGCATGCCGAGGACATTCGCGCTCTTCTCATGCAGGCGCGTTTTGGCGCCCATCTTCATCATGCCGCCAGAAATGATGAAGTCGCCGGAGACGTATCCAAGCAGGTTCAAGAGACGTTTGATCGCCTGCGGCTCGATCAATACGTCGTCATCACAGAACAACACGTGGGTGTAGGTGGTGGCTTCTTTTTGCAGTTCCAGCATGCCGCGGGCAAAGCCGCCAGAGCCGCCGAAATTAGGATTCTTGATGACCTCTACACCATTACCGAAGTGGGCCGGCAAGGTCTGGCCATTATCGATTACGAAAAGTTTGCAGCGCTGATTTTCGCTTGCGAGAACCTGACTGCGGATCAATTCAATATTGCGATGCGCATAAAGTTCGCGCCGATATGTCGGCATCACGATCGCCAGGCGCGGTTGGTGAACGGGCGGCTTGGTCGTGTAATAAGCGAGTTCAAAGAATTCCAGATCGTCGCCGCGCTTCAGGCTGAATACAGGATATAAGCTGCCGCGATGTCCGAGTAGTCCATTGAGCAAGACACGAAACTCGTTGCCGTCGCCGCTGACGCGCTGTTCCCAAAGCAAGGCTGGCCCTTCGTAGCCATTTTCTTCGTAGATTTTCAAGGTCAGCGTGCCGCTGAAACGCAGCGAAACGATGACGCTGTCGATCGCCGCGGCGCCGCACCAGGTGGTCAGCGACAAGGCACCAAAGAAGGTGTTGAATGCCAGTAAATATTCGCCATCGCCATGTAGGGATGCTTTCAGGCTGACGGCGGGGTCGAAAAGCCAACTGGCACGTGGCTCAGCGCGGAAGTAGAGCGCTTCAGGCGCGCTGATGGTCGCTCCGCGCGGCCATTGCGTTTTTTGCAGCAGATGTACAGTCACGAAGGATCAGGTGTCTCGAGTATGCGGAGCGCGACCTGTTCGTTGTTGAAGGTATACGCCTCATAGCAAAAACGCGTGCCGCTACTCTGGACGTATTCGTTCCAGGCTTTGAATTCGTGCTCGCGCCAACCGGTGTAATTGAAGAATTCGTCGAACAGTACCACGCTGCCGGCGCGCAGGCGCGACCCGACGAAGTCGAATACGGTACGTGTTGAAGAGTACAGATCACAATCAACGTGCAGGAAGTCAACCGGTTCCGGATGCTGTTGCATAAAACCGGGCAGAGTCTGATCGAACCAGCCGACGACCAGTTCTGCATTCTGTACATCGGGCAGTTGATTGACGGCAAACGCCCCGGCTGGGAAATCCGCCCGCCAGGCTTCTGGCAGCCCTTGAAACGAGTCGAAACCATAAACGCGACCATCACCTCGGGCCTTGGCTATCTGATTCAAGGTGCCGCCACTGTAGACGCCGAATTCCAGCGCGAGTCCACCGCGGGGCGCCAGCGACAGCGCGTAGGCGAGGGTGTCGTCCGGATGCGAGAATGACCGTGCATTCAGCATCTCCGTCATCGCCAGTTGACCGCTTTCTTGTACTGCCAAACGCTCCATCGCAAAACGGATGTTGCGGCGCGCACCGATCTCAATTTCGATCAAGCTGTTGCTGAGACGCCGAAATTCAGGCTCGGCGACAGCACGCATCTGTTTCACTTCAGCCCGCAGCTCGGCCAGTTCCTTGCGAAGCTCTTCCAGAACAGGATCCGACCGTCTTGTTCTCGATGGCCGATATTTATTTTTGGTCAAAAGAAATGATCCCCTTTTTATTTAAGACTATGGTTATGCCGGTAATCAGGAGTGAACAAAACGGTTCCCGTTCACAACATTCCTGCCAGTAGGTGGATAAATACTAGCGCATAAACAAGCATCGAGATTAACCATGGAACCTTTCGACAAGTCCACAATCAAGAACATCCGACTGTCGTTTTGCAGCATTGCTTCATTCAGTCATTACCAGCAAGCCTTGACCAGCCTGCTGAGCCTGCGTGACCAACATCCGAACGCTGTGCTGAGCTTGCTCGCCATCGATCTTTTGCCGCCGTTACCCGACGGTATTCGCGCGCTGAGTCTCGCGGACTGTATTCCGGCCGCCGTGCTGAGTGCGATGCGCAGGCGTTATAGCCTTGCCGAATTGTGTTTTGCCGCCAAGCCATTTTTGTTGGCACGGATTCTCGACGAGACCGTGGATCAAGCACACTACATTGACAGCGATTGCTTGGCGTTCGCCCGCTTCGATCCGATGGTACAGCAGCTCGCCAACGCCGACCTGCTGCTGACTCCGCATAGTTTGAGTCCGATTCCAGACGATGGAATGACTCCGCGCCCGCTGACGCTGCTGCGCAGTGGTGTTTTCAACGGAGGCTATCTGGGTGTGCGCAATACCGTCCAAGGCAAGGCATTCCTGGCTTGGTTTTCGTCAATGACGCAGCAATATGCTTATAACGCTCCGAAAGAAGGCATGTGTGGGGATCAGCGCTGGCTGGATTTGGTGCCGGTGTTGTTCCCTGGTACTGTGATCTGCCGCCATCCCGGTGCCAATGTGGCTTACTGGAATCTGCATGAGCGGCGCTTGCAGGTTCATCATTCCGGGCAACTCACTGTCAACGATGAGCCATTGCTTTTTTTTCATTTCAGCGGCTTCGATATCAAAAACCCCACCGAGCTATCGCGCTATCAAAATCGTCATGAAGTTATTGCGAATGCTCCATTGGCTGCACTGCTAACGCTTTACTGCCAACACTTGAACCGGCAACCATGCCCGACATCGGATGCAGTAACGAGCTTGCGCCGTCGCTTCAAATGGCGATCCTGATGGCTAATGGACCCATCCATTGATGATGCGCCAGTACCAACAGGAATTTTCGTTCAAGAATCTACGATTCGCTTCATAGGCCGAACGATCGTTCGAGGCACGGAAGTAGCGAGTCTGTTTAACAGCTATAGTTTTAACCGATTTTCTTGCGCGATGCGGATCAAAATCTGGAGCGCGCTGTGCCAGCACAGCATTGAATCTCTGCAAGTCCCTGAGATTTTCTGCGGTCCTGGCAAGACGACCAGTGTCGTTATCCGGAAACGAGCGATAGCAAGCCAGTATCTCAGGACTGACCAAGCCGCCGCCCAGCGCAATTGCCCGACTCCACATTTCGCAATCGGCGGTATGCACGAGTCGCGGCAGGAACCCACCATGCTGCTCATAAAAACTGCGCCGCAGCACGACGGCGGGCGTTCTCAGCGGATTGGAGTAATAAAGACTGCTTGCGCAATGGCTGCCCGATTCGAGTTCCGGAATCCGCGGACTTGCCGACTTGACCGCGCCGGTCTGGTCAACAAAAAAAGCTCTTACTGCGAACAGCGAGAGTAGTGGATTCGCGCCGGCATGATTTTGCAAGTGCTTATAGAAATCCGGCAGCACGCTATCGTCGGCATGCAGGATATGAACCAGATGTCCACGTGCCCGTTCGATGCAAGTATTGAAATTGCGGATGGCACCCTGGTTGGTCGCTTGCCGATAAAAGTTGATGCGGCCTTTGCCAATTTGTTTGACGATGCCTTCGATATCGTCTTCGATCGAGCAATCATCGACCACTTCAATCTGCATCATCTCAGGCTTCGGAGCCTGAGATAAGACACTCGTTAGTGCTTCTTTTAGATAATGGCCGCAGTTGTAAGCAGGAATCATCACCGACCAGAGCGGACGTGCTGCGTTGCCCTTGACCGGCCCGATCGGCGGCGCTTCAAGCATGCGGTTCAGAGCGCATGGTAATCAGCGACCGCCTGAGTGACGTTGTCGTAGTAGCGCGCCTGGCCCTGCGATAGTACGATCGCAGCGTCGCAAGTCTGCGCCAGGAAGCCGCCATCGTGAGATGCGATCACCAGCGCGCGATCTGCACGGCGGCTGAACAGATGTTCCTGGCACCGTGCATGAAAGCGCTGATCGCCCACCATGATGACTTCGTCGATCAGGTAGCAATCAAACTCGATGGCGATCGACAATGCAAACGCCAGACGCGCTCGCATACCCGAAGAATAAGTCTTTACCGGCTGATATAGAAATGCGCCCAGTTCGGCGAATTCGTCAACGAAACGGCGCAGCCGGTGGTAATCGGCGCGATAGATGCGCGAGATGAACTTGACATTGTCGATGCCCGTGAGACTGCCCTGGAAAGTGCCGCCAAAACCGAGCGGCCAGGACACCGACATGCCATGCGTGACTTTTCCGCGGGTCGGCAACTCGATCTTGCTGATCAGCCGGATCAATGTCGATTTACCGGCGCCGTTGCGCCCGAGCAGCGCAAGCTTGAAGCCGCGAGGAACTTCCAGACTGACATCATTCAGGACCACATGACTGCGACCCTGTGTTTCGTAAACCTTGTGTAGATTCGAGGCGACGATCGTCATTCGATAATCAGGTGACGATGCACATTGCGGCATAAAATCAGGCCAAGCCCGATCAGGACTGCACAACTGGCACTGGCGATGGCGAGGTCATAGTGGACTTGAACATCGTTGCCAAACTGACCACCGCGGATCAATTCAAAAGCACTCACGGTTGGCAGGTAAGTGGCGTAGCGCTGCGCGCGATCGGGCAGCCAGTCCACCATGAAAAAAACCCCGCAGATCGGCAAAGTAAAATACATGAAAGGTCCGACCAGCTTTTCCATCCATTCATAAATTTCGGTCAATGAGCCGATAATCAAACCCATACCCGTCGAGAACAGGATGAAGTAGAACCAGCCGAGATAGAACATGCCCCAGTTCTTGGGTAGCTCATAAAGATCGAATGACCAGAAGATGAAAGCGATGACGATATACGCGATGATCGCGCCGTAAATTTCCAGAACGATACGCGCGAGCAGGAGATCGAGCATCCTGATTTGCCGGTGATAGAGCAGTGCGCTATTGGCTCGGAAGCAGTGAATCGCGCGCGCTGTTATGTGTCGCCATAAGGTCAGCGGAATGTAGCCGGTGATGACAAAAGCGAGAATCGGTATGCCATGCTCCGAGCGGCCGTGGATGGCTGTCCAGATGCCGATGACGCCGAGACAGAACATCAGCGGCTCAGCCACCAGCCAGACGAACCCCAGATTTTCGCGGCCGTAGCGGGTATGGATTTCGCGCAGCATCAGTGCGCCGATCACGATCCGTTGCAGCTTCGCAGCATCCACCAATGCCAAAAACCTCAAAGCTCGCGACTCAAGCTTGCGCATGTTCGTTGACGCCAGCGAGCAGTAGCAAAGCAATCGAGTAAATCAGAAAACAGCTGACGAAAATGATCAGGATGGATGTCAGGCGTTTCGGATAAAGCGCCTTGTCGGGCAAGTTGGCCGAGACTACCGGTTCGATATAAATCTGCTGACGGCGCGCTTCCGCACGCGCACTTTCGAGCGCACCGAGCGCGGAGGTCAATTCTTTTGATGCGAATTCCTGCCGCAGCGTCAACATTTCATACTCACGGATTTTCGGCGCCATTGAACTATCGCTGCCCGCAAGGCGTGAACCCTGACTGCCAACCTGTTGTTCGAGCGCTGCGATCTGCCCGGCGAGATCAGCGCGTTGCGGGCTGCTTGGAGCGCTGCTTTCGAGTTCGGCCAGGCGCGTCCGCGCAGTAGCCAGTTCGCCGCGCAGTTTGGATTGCGTTTCAAAAATCGCGCCGGATGTTTTGCCGGGATCAAGCAGTGTTTCCCGATTGCGGTATGCCAAGAGATCCTGCTGCGCTTCGGCAGCCCTACGTTCGAGATCGTCCACTTCGACTTGAACATCGTGGACCGCGTTGGTGGTGGCCCGCTGGTTAAGGCGGTTTACCAAGGCTTCCGCTTCATCGAGCAGCGCATCGGCAACCGCTTTCGCATCCTCGGGACGAAATGCTTTTACTGTTACCGAGCAAATTCCACTGGTCGTATCGAATGAAATATCGACACGGCTCTGATAGTAACGATAGAAATCCTCTGTGGTATCTTGATGTGGCAGGCGAGGAAAACGTGCCAGGAAATCCGCTTCCGGCCGGTTGTAGATCGCACGGAGATCGATTTTCTTTTGCAGCGCATCGATCGCATCGCGCGACAATATGAAGTCGTGGACTGCGTAAACATCATCCGATGCTCGACTCAGGCCAGAACCCTGCAGCAATCCCGCAAGTCCGCTGACCTGCAGGTGCGAGGGCGAGCGGACGATGATGCGGGCTTCGGATGCGTATAGATCGGCGGCGATCAGGAGGTAATAAATCGCCGCCAGTAATGTCGGCAGGCCGACGAAAAATAGCGAGCCGCGATGTCTCCACAACCAGGCGAATAAACGCGATTGCGTTGATCGTGGCGCAAGGCTTGTGGAGCTATTAGTGGAGACGTCGAGCGAAGTCATTACTTGAGAAAAATGAGGTTACTTGAGCGACGAGTTGAGGACTGCGCCTTCGATTGCTGGCTGTGTGATCAGCCCGAGTAGTGTCAGGAATTTCTGCAATTCGTTGGCGGGTGCGCTGGAAACGAACAACATGTCGCCGTCGCGCATTGCAAAACTCTGCGCCAGAAAATAGCCGCTGGCTTTGGTCAGGTCGAGACGATAAACCACAGGCATGAGCGCTTGATTTTCGACCGCTGAAGATCCTGCCAGCGCCGCACCTATCGATGCTGGTTCCTTGCGCATCAGGAATACTGCACGCGGATCGGCGCGCTGATCCTGCAAGCCGCCGGCTTTGGCAACCGCTTCGATCAGGCTGACATGCGCGGCTTCAAAAATGATCTGCGCGTTGCGGCCGGTTGCGCCAAATGCGGTGAAGCTTTCCGGTTGCCGGGTAACCAGCAGCGCATCGTCAGGCTGCAGGAAGACATTATCGGCTGGATTATCCAGAATCTGCGCCATCGGTACTCGCATCGATAGCCCTGCGCGAGTCAGCCGAATCCAGGTTTCGTAGGTCGGCGCCCGGATCCCGCCGGCAGACGCGAGCACATCCAGCAACCGATCGCCATGCGGCGATAAGGCGATACGTCCGCCGCCGGTGACTTCGCCGACCACGGTCACGGTATTCGAAAGATTGCGCGATAGCGTTACCAGCACTTGCGGATTGGCAGCTTTGCCAACGAGGGCCGCCTTGATGTCCGCTTCCACTTGTACCAGCGTGCTGCCGGCGACATGAATGCGGCCGGCGAAGGGCACGCTGATGCAGCCGTCGGTATCGACGCTTTGTTCCGGCAGACTGACGCCGCGCGACGCATTGCCGGCGGGTTGAGTGATCGGTGTCGTCGCAAATAACGGTTGGCTGCCGGTTTCCCAAATGGTGATGTTGAGCGCATCGCCGATACCAAGTTTCAGCTCTGGCGGCGCGGCGTCGCCGCCGAAGCGCGCGGCCAGGCTGGCGTCGTCGCGCTGCTGCAGAACGCGCAGGGTAGCGTCAGAAATTTCCACCAGTTCGAAAGGATGTTGCGCGGCGCGCGGCTGATATTCGTTATCGATATCACTCTTCAAGGGGCCATCGCTGGGGATGTAGGCACAGGCGGCAAGCTGGCCGAAGCCGAGCAGCGCAATCGCGTGCAATGACACCGCACGCCACCCGATAAAGCCGGGAAAGACGGATTGGAGTAGCCTCATGATCGAGCCAGTTTAACCACGCCGCCGCAGATCGGATACTGCGGCGATTGCGCTGCCGACGCTTTCAAGACATCAATGCCACGCGATAGATGATCTCGCCAGCGAGGGGCGCAATGTGAGCTGAGCACGGCGATGCGAGTTGCTGGTCCGGGCGAGGTTTGATGCGCATATTTACGCAGCATTTGCAGCCAGCCGCATTCATCATGCGGATCGAGATACTCCGCAAAACTCCCGCCGACTTCTCGATGCGCGGCGATATCCGATGCGATCACCGGCGTACCCGCTGCGAGTGCTTCGGCCACCGGCAAGCCGAAACCTTCAGCAAATGAAGGATTCAATACTGCGCATGCGCCGCTTATCAAACTGCCGACGTGCGAATCGCTGAGCGCGCCGCATTCGATCACATGCGCGGCCAGGGAATCCGCCTTGTCCAGCCATTCGAATAGGTCTTTGTTCTGCCAGCCGCGCCTGCCGAGAATGACCAATCGGGGCGCTGATTGGCCTTCGGCGGCAATCCACCTTTCCCAGACTCGCAACAGCAGACGATGATTTTTTCGCGGCTCGATCGTGCCGAGAATCACGAAATAGGGCGTCGAGATCGCCGGCGTTGTGAGAGCTTTGCTGAAGCGCTGTTCCACTCCTAAAGGTAATACGCTGATCGGCGGTGTTCGCATCGCCCGTGCACTTAGATAGTGGACGAGCGACTTGCGCGTGGCCTCGGAATTGACCAGTACGTGCGTGGCATAACGGCTGATCGTCGCCAGCCGCGCGGCATGCCGTGCGGGTTCGCGTGGCCGATTGAATTGCGGATATTCGATCGGGATCAGATCGTGGACGAAGAACACCGCAGGAATTTTCGTGGCGTCCAGCCAGCGCGCCACGGACTTGCGATAAAGACGTCCGTGTGAAGTATTCAGATAGACCGCAGGTACGGTTATACCGTCCTTTGAATAATCGCTTTTCAACAGACTTTTCAGAGCCAAGCCAAGTGCCGGGCGCCGAAATAACGTCGACAGGATTTTGCTTGGAGATGCGCTTTTGCGCAGTCGCGCGGGTGGCTGCGGCAGGCTCGGCCGAGGCGTGCCGGGTGCGGCATTGAGCCATTCGACGATCTGCGCAAATGCGCGTTGAGAGACGCAACTGTCCTCTTCGGATTGCCAGCGTTTCGTCGTGGCTTCGAGCAGGGCTGCGGCGTTTTGACAGCTCAGCAATCGCGGCCCCAGCGGATCGAACACCATCATTCGGAAATCGATGTCCGGTGCTGCCGCCAATGCACGCGCATAGGCAAGGTCGACGCGATCGATCCCGGTCGCCGCCGCGCCGCCGCGCGTCATCAGGCGCGAGGCATCGAACATCACTCGCAGCTGCGCAGCCTTATCCGTGACCAAAATTCGATCTCCATGAACGCAGCAAACCGGTGCCGAGGCGTGCATAGCGCAATGCTTTACTGCGCTGCAGGTGCGGCTGCGCAGGCGCGGCCTTGGCAAGTGCGGCAGCAACCTCCTCGGCGCTGCAAGCACGGCGGGTTTTCAGGTCGGCGTATAGCGGATATTGCAGCAGCGCTGCGGCCACCAGCGCGTCAAGGCTGATCCGGCGCGTGCGTCGCGCGATCGGCAGACGATCGTCGGTGAGTCCCCATCCAGCATAAAACGGCTGGCCCCAAGTGGTTACCGGCACGCCGCGCAGCAGCGCTTCAAAGCCAGCCAGCGAAGTCATCGTATGCACCGCATGCACCCGCGGGTACAACGCGGTTATGGAAATATTTCGTGCGATCTCATCGGCGAAACGCAATATCTGCTGATCGGCGAGTTTTCCCGGTCGCGTGCCTGCTTCGATATCCGGATGCGGCTTGTAGATAATCCATGTCTGCGGCTCGGTTTCGCGTACGCGCTGCAGTAGTTCCAGATTGCGATGGATTTGCGGCGCGCCGAGACGCAGCGAAGCATCATTTTCAACCTGACCCGGCACCAGGATGGTCCGGCGATCACGCCTGTGATTTTCGATGCCGACGGGTATCGGTTGACGCGTGCCGACGTTGTACTTCGTCACACTCTCTTGCACCAGGAATTCGCGCAGGCGCGCGGCACGCTGCAACAATGCTTGGTCCGGTTCGCCGTATTGCAGCAGGTTCTCCAGGCGCGAGGGACGCCGCGCATCGAAATAAATTCCATCCGGATCGATCACCAGCGAAGCGCCACCGATGTGATTGGAACCCAAGCCCGCAGAACGCAGAAAGCCGTCTTCAATCCGGATCAGTTGCGCGCCTTGTGCTGCCGCTGATGCCGCGAGTGAATCCGGTTCGCGCCCCGCCCAAACTATAATGCAGCCACCGTCGCGCGCCTGTCGCCGCAAGGCCTGTTGCGGCGAATCGGCGTAGTGAATGGCAACTCGATCTAGAGATAGAAAACAATCTATCTGCCAGCGTTTCCAGGGCTTGATGCCTAGGACGTGGATCGGTCCACTGCCGACGCCTGTGGACACAAGCGGGATCTCGAAATTGTTTTCGATGGCGCGAGCGCTGGCACGGAAAGTCATCGATCAACTCAAGCCTTGCATGCGGAGTATCACTTCACTTCAGACGATCGCTCGGCGATGCGGCGCTGAATTCCAATACAGTCGAAACGCGGCGCTCGGTCGTTGGAAGTGGAGTTGTAATGGTTTCGCTGTTGTCGGGTGTAATGATGATGTCGCCGATCGAAGCTTGTAGTAATGAGGATCGATTTGAAGCCTCATATTGAGCCGAGTCCGGGCTGGTGACTTCTGTCAACAAGCGTCGCAGCGTGCCTTCAACAGCCAGCTGCACCCCCTCCCGACTGTAGAAGCCTCCATTGATTTGCGTCTGTGCCGCAACTACACGCCGGAATGCATCGAAAGTGAGCGGATCGGCGGGAGTCGGGCTTTTCCAGAAGTCGTCCAAATTGCCCTGAAAACTCAGTTTCGGCAGATCGTAAATGGCCTCACCCAAGGTTTTGACGCCGACGCCAAAACCAAGACCCAGTACGCCGATAGTGCTGTTGATAGTGACCAGTCCGCGGCACTTCTGTACCAGCACATCCGGGCTGCCGCCCTGCAAATACAGCACTCTGCTGCTGATTCCATACCGAAAGGCACAACGCTCGGCGACGATGCGCTGATCGACCACGGCGTTATCCAGCGGATGCTCGGTTATCACCAAAAAAGTATTCGAAGGCGCGGCGTGAGCAAAGGAAGTAATGACTTTTTCGATGGCAGGCGCCATTCGGCCGAATGGCGAGTGATAGCGAATCTGTGAATCCGCATCCAGCTGCAATGGGAACAGATAGTATGGCTGCGCACTACCCAGCAGGCGTTCGATTTGCGCGGCGGCGAGCTTCCTGGATTGAGGTTTGCGAAAAAAACGCTTGGCGCCCGCAGCATATTCAACGAAAGGATGCCAGGGTCGATGCGTGCGAAATCCGCGGTAGTAACTTCCAGCTAAAACCAGCGCACAGTTGTAGATCACATCTTCAAAAGCGCGCCGCAAGAAATCGTTACGGACCGGAATGCCGCCGGTCCATTCGGGCAGATTCGCCGCCGCCTGCTGCAAGCCGCTCGAATCGCGCGGCAAAGAGGAATAGCCATTGACGCCGCCATGCTCCAGCGTGACCCAGTTGGGCCGCAGGTAGCCTTCTTCAAAAACATGAACACGCAGACCGCGCAGGCGCGCCAGACGCACGGCCTCTCGATGCAGCGGGCGGCAATCGCCGAACAGCAGGACGTCGGTGATATTCCATTTCGACAAATGCACCGCCAGAAAATCCGGCCATTGATCGAGGTGATCGCGGTAATCAACGGAAACGGCCTTGGAACATTTCCAGAAGATGCGATCGCCGCCATTGAAGTGAATGCGATGGACGCGATGCCCGGCGTCCAGCAGGCGTATACCGAGCTGGCTGAAGAAAGGACCGACCGGGCCTTGCAGAAGTAGATAGTTTTTTGCTGGCACCTGGAATCTTTCTGCAATTATTATGCTAAACGGACTGACGATTCAGAGTTTTAGTGGGGCAAGCGCGTAATCATTATTTCTACCGACGGGCGAGCATCATAACGATGATTTCATCCTGCGAACTGAATCGGAGCTTACAAGGCGAAATACGCCAAAAACATGACGTTTGAGTCACTCGATGGCTGGATGAAACCGGGAGTTGAAAAGGATTCAGTTTGATGTAATAGCCAGTACTTAATAAAGACAAAAAACGATAAGACGTGCTGCTCGTCGTTGATCCCGAAATGTGAACCCACCGGTTCGGAAGATCGATTGAAAGTTGTGATGGAATAAGGCCATTAGCTGGATTTCGTGTTGCGATAATGAATCAGGAAGGACTCGATCCTCCGGCGAGGCTAACGAGCAGACAGGCCGACAGGCAGCCTCCGGCCACGGCCAGCATTGGCGCTCGGAGCAGCGCCAGCAGGATGAAGCCAGCCATGACGATGACGAGATCGATAAACCCATGCACGGCGTTCGTCCACAGAGGATCGTAAAGCGCGGCAGCCAGCAGCCCGATCACGGCGACGTTCACACCTGCGATCGATCTGGATATCGCGGCACGTGTAGCGAGTCGATTCCACAACGGCAGTACGCCGGAAATCAGTAGCAGGCCTGGCAGGAAGATGGCGATCACGCTGACGAGCGCGCTTACGATGGCGTGGTCCGGCAAGATACGAGCGCCAAAGAATGCGGCCACCGAGAACATCGGGCCGGGGACGATCTGTGCCGCGCCATATCCGGCGAGGAAATCAGCGTCGCTGAGCCAGCCGTTATCGACGACATTATTTCTCAGCATCGGCAAGACCACATGGCCGCCGCCGAAGACCAGCGCACCTACGCGATAAAACGCCCCCGCCAGTCGCAATAACTGCGGCGAACCCGACGGAGTCAGCCCACTGCCGGCCAGCAGAATGGCAAATAGGCCGAGCATAGCCGCTGCGGTTTTAACGCCGTGCCGGATAGGCAATACAGCGGAAACAGCAGCCAGTTCTGAGCGGCATATCAACGGCCCTGCGACCGCGCCCAGCAGAATGACGGCTAGCTGCGCGCCGGGCACGTGAGTCATCAGGATCGCGCTTATGCCGCAGACGAAGGCCAGTGCGGCGCGCGGCCAATCGCTGGCGAAATTGCGCGACGTCGTCAGCACGCTTTGCGCCACCACGATCACGGCCATCAGTTTCAAGCCATGCATCGCCGCGTGCGCGTAGCGGCTATCGAAGGTCGAACTGAAAATGGAGAATGCGAATAGCAGCAGCGCCGACGGCAGCGTGAAGGCGCAAAACGCCGCCAATGCGCCTGGCCAGCCGGCCCGCAGCAAGCCCACGGAAAAGCCCAACTGGCTGCTCGAAGGCCCCGGCAGAAACTGCGCCGTAGCCAGCAAGCTTGCGTATTGCGCATCGTCGAGCCACCGTCTTCGCAGTACGAATTCACGATAGAAATAGCCGAGATGGGCGATCGGGCCACCGAACGAGGTGAGTCCAAAACGCAGGAATATGAGGAACACTTCCGCTGTAGAGGCTAGTGATTGAAGGGCTTTGCGTGAAATCACGAGCTTGATCGGCGAGTCTGCGAGTGGTTTGAAATGCCCGCAAAGTGTGACGCTGACTCTGCGCTTCAGCAATGATTCGCAGTCACCTCCATCAAGCCGGGCAAGGCCAAAAAAACTACGCGCTATCGATTAAGCCGTTTTTAATCTTGCTGAAAGAAAGTCGAGGTTAACTACGCGGCCAGGTTCGAGCGGTTGTTGAGCAAATTCTGCGTGGCGATTTGAGTGACTGTTCTGTCCGAGCCATCGGACGTTTCCCTCACCGGCGGATAATTGTTGGCGGGAGTGTCGTTGGCGATCGCCAAATTCGGGCAACCGACGTGCAAGGTTCGCGGAAAGCTTGAGCGGCTGCCGATGCTGGCACGGCATTTGCCACCTTCCCGATAGAACCGCTTAGCAGAAAATCTGGTTGAACTCAGTCCTTTAACGAACAATGCATCGCTCACATCAACCATCGGCCGTCCAACTGCAATGACCCCGGTTTTATCCGCCCGCGATTTACGCAAGCAATATCCCGCCGTCACCGCGGTCGACGGTATCAGTGTCGATGTCGAGGAAGGTTGCTGCCTCGGCTTGCTGGGCCCGAATGGCGCAGGGAAAAGCACCACGATCGAGATGCTCGAAGGTCTGATTCCGCCAACCTCCGGCACCATCCTGTTTCGCGGCCGGCCGCTGGATGCCGATTACCGCGAGCGCGTCGGCATGCAGTTCCAGCACACGGCGCTGCAGGATTTCCTCACCGTGCGCGAAAATCTCGAACTGTTCCGCTCGCTCTACAAGCGCTCCACGCCGCTGGATGAACTGGTCGAATCCTGCAGCCTCGAAGATTTTCTGGATCGGGATCACCGCAAGCTTTCCGGTGGCCAGCGTCAACGCATGTTGTTGGCGATCGCGCTGGTGAATTCGCCCGATCTGGTTTTTCTCGACGAACCGACGACCGGGCTCGATCCGCAATCGCGGCGCAATTTCTGGGAACTGGTGCTGGCGGCGAAGCGTCGCGGAACCACCATCGTGCTGACCACGCACTACATGGACGAAGCCTACGAACTCTGCGACGACATCGCCATCGTCGATCGCGGACGCATCATCGCGCGCGGCTCGCCGCAAAGCCTGCTGGCCGAACATTTCGACGATAGCGTGCTGGAATTTCCGGCATCCGAACTGGATGGGCGAAGCCTGGATATTCCGATGGTGCGCAAGCTGGATCATGTCGAAATTTCCAGCGCCGACGTCAACGGCATCGTGCGGAAAATGCTGGATGCAGGTATTTCGCTGGCGCGGCTGAAAATCCGCCCGCGCACGCTGGAAGACCTGTTCATTCACCTGACCGGACACGAATTGCGAGCGTGAACCCAACTCAGGCAAGGACGCCGACTTGAAAAACGATCAACCACAAATTCACACATCGCGCCGCTTGCCGAATCTGAAAACATTCTGGAAAAGCGCCGCATGAAACGCCTGATCGCAATGACCAAAGCGCGCATCACCGAGATGCTGCGCGATCGTTCCGCGCTCGCCTGGAATCTGCTGTTTGCGCCGCTGCTGGTGATCGGCATGGCCGAAGTTTTCTCCGGCGCGCCGCAAATGGTCGCCAAGGTCGGCGTGCTTTCGGATGCGCCCCTGGAAAGCTCAATGCTGCCGTTTCTGGCAACGCCGGCCGTGCAGTTCTATCGTGAATTCGACGTCGACGAGCCGATCCAGAAAATCCGCAGACAGCGCATCGACATGCTGCTCGATCTTCGCGCCAAGCCTCTTCGTTACTGGATCAATCAGGATTCAGCCAAGGCGCGGCTGTTGCAAAAAATTCTGAGCAAAGACGACCCCGATGCTGTCGTGCAATTGATCGAGGGCGATAGCATTCGCTTCGCTGATTGGCTGGTGCCGGGTTTGTTGTCCTTGAACGTGATGTTTTCGAGTTTGTTTGCGATCGGCCATGTCATCGTGCGCTACCGCAAGGCCGGCTATCTGAAACGGCTCAATGGCACGCCCTTGCGTGCGGCGGAATTTCTCAGCGCTCAGCTGATTGCTAGCCTGTTCATCATCGTCATGGTCGCGATCGGCATCTTCGCCGCATGCCAGGCTCTGCTGCATTTGCGCATGGAAGGTTCTTATCTGACGCTGCTGCTGGTCACCATCATCGGCTCGACCACGATGATCGCCATGAGCCTGCTGATATCGG
>CAJCJH010000041.1 GCA_903970615.1 Rhodospirillales bacterium | reverse complement strand
AGTGCATTGCCGAAGGCCTCAGCTTCAAGCCGCGAGCAGATTCGGCCGGGTTTCGATGTCGACTCTTGGCGTCAGCAGGAAGTGCGCGGTTTCGAGCGTTCGCACGGCGCGCTTGTAGTCGGTCATGTAGCCGATCCAGTTGTTGGAATTGCGGCCATCCGCGGTGAGATACCAGCTGTGGCAGCCGGCTTCGTAAACGCTGCCGCGACTGCGCGCCTGAATGTCGTCAGTAAACGCGCGCTCGGCCTGCGACAGCACATCGATGCTGGCCAGTCCTTTGTCACGCATGAGTTTGACAGCCTGCACGATGTATTTCTGCTGGCATTCGAGCATGAAAATGATCGAACCGGCGCCAAGATTGGTATTCGGCCCATAGACGATGAACAGGTTCGGAAAACCGCTGACGCACATGCCGAGATAGGCTTCCGCACCCTTTTGCCAGCGCTCGTCGAGCGTGCGCTGATCGAGGCCGGTGATGCGCATCGGTGCGAGGAATTGAGTCGCCTCGAAACCGGTGCCGTAAACCAGCGCGTCGACTGCGTAAGCCTTGCCGTCGGTGGTCGCCAAACCACTCGGCGTGGCACTCGCAATCGGCGCAGTCACCACTTCGACATTCGGCGCCGCCAGCGTTGCCAGCCATTCGTTGGATAACAAAGTACGCTTGCAGCCGAGTGGATAATCCGGTGTGAGTTTTTGGCGCAATGCCGCATCCTTTACTTGCAGCCTCATCAACAGGCGGCTGCCGTATTTGAAGATGGCTTTGGCGAGGCTGTTGATGCGCGATTTTGGCTGTAAAGCCGAGGCCAGATATTCGATCAGCCAGAACATCTTGCCTCGATCGAGGCTATGCAGCTGCGGAATCCGGGTCAGCAGGAAACGCTCGAAGCGCGTGTAGGGACGATCGTATTTCGGGATGCACCAGCCGGGCGATCGCTGAAACACGTAGAGCTTTTTCACCTGCTTCGCCAGTTCCGGCACCAGTTGCACCGCGCTCGGGCCGGTGCCGACCACAGCGGCGGTTTTGCCGTGAAAATCGAAATCGTGCTGCCAGCGCGCCGAATGGAATGCGCGGCCGACGAAACGCTCGATGCCAGCAATTACAGGTATCTGCGGCTGATGCAGTTGGCCGACCGCGGAGATCAACAGGTCCGCCTCGAACGAGCCGCCATCACGCAGGCTCAGAATCCACAAGCTGCGGCGGGCATCGAAATCCGCGCCGATGACTTCCTGTTTGAAGCGGACATGCGAGCGCAGATCGTATTTGTGTGCAACATGCCGCAGGTAGTCGAGAATCTCGGACTGCCGGCCGTAGCGCCGTGCCCAGGGATAGTGCGGCTCGAACGAAAACGAATACAGATGCGAAGGAATATCGCAGGCCGCGCCCGGATAAGTGTTCTCGCGCCAGACGCCGCCGACGTCATCCGCCTTCTCGAAAATGGTGAAGGATTCAATGCCGGCCTGCTTCAAATAATAGGCCATGCCGAGGCCGCCAAAACCGGTGCCGATGATGGCGATTTTCGGCGTTCGCGGGATGCTCATCGGGAGTTCCTCCGGCTGCGATGCAGCGCGATGTGGGTTCAAGATTTGGATGACCGCATTCTAGCGAGATCGAGGCGCTCGAAAAGTCGGTGGCGGCATCGAAGACGCATTAGCTTGCGGGTGAATTGCCGGCCAGCCGGCAATTAAATCGCACCGAAAGCTTGGCATAGCTCGTGCTTCCCTCCCGTCTGCGGCCAATGACGCCCGTCATTTTTCATCGTCGTGATTGAATGTCGAGATGACAGTGACTTTATCGATGGCTTTTTATGTTTCTTTCCGAGTCAACCGCACGTCAGTCGTCGGAGCTTGCGGCGCAGCCGCAGTCGGTCAACTCCATTCGAGGGATTGGATTCGCCGGCTCGAGCCGGGTGAGTGCCGCGCTGACGCGCCAGCACGCGTGCCTCGAACAGCGTTCTCCCGCGTCGGCTGACCAGCACAGTTACTGCGATGACCGGCTTTTACTTTCCTGATGAAGTCCTCCGCCGATTCCTCTGCGTATCGCGGGGACACATACTTTTAACTGGAGCGTTATGAAAGCAGTTCTCGATTCGATCAAAAGCGGCAACTGGCGCGCATTGCTGGCCTGCTTTATGTATTTCGATACCGGCTTCACGGTCTGGGTGATGCTCGGCCCGCTGGCGCCGTTCATTGGCAAATCGCTGGTAATGACGCCGCCGCAACAGGGCTTCATGGTGGCGGTGCCGGTGCTGTCGGCGGCGATTCTGCGGGTTACGCTCGGTAATCTTTTCCAGTCGGTGGACGGAAAAAAACTGGCGCTGATCGGTGTGGTGCTGTCGGGCATTCCTTCGGTCGTGCTGCCGCTGCTTTCGACGCCGCCTTCGTACAACCTGATGCTGCTGCTTGGCGTGTTTCTCGGCGTCGGCGGCGCCAGCTTCGCGGTGGCCTTGCCAATGGCGGGTAGCAACTACGCGCCCAAGGTTCAGGGCCTGGTGCTGGGCCTGGCGGCAGCGGGCAATATTGGCGCGGTGCTCGATGGCTTCATGTTCCCCGGTCTGGCGCAAGCCTACGGCTGGCAGCTGGCCACTGCAGCGGCGCTACCCCTGCTGGCCTTGACTGCCATCGCGCTGATTTTCTGGGCCAAGGATCTGAGCCCGAAGGCTGGCAATGTCGGCCGCAGCGCGGCCGCATTGGCTGTTACGCTGGTTGGCATGTTCGTGCTGGTGGAGCTGGTTCAGGCGGGCTATCTCGGTCAAGGCAAAACCGGCTTGCTGCTGCTGCCGGTACTCGGCGCGGCGCTGGCGATTGCCGTGCTGCCACAACGCTACCGCGCGGTGTTGGCGCAACGCGACACCTGGGCAATCATGCTGGTTTACAGCATCACCTTTGGTGGCTTCGTCGGCATGTCGTCGTATGTTTCGACGCTGCTGACGACGCAGTATCAGATGAGCAAAGTGAATGCCGGTCTGCTGATGGCGGCGTTCGCATTCACCGGCGCGATTTTGCGTCCGATCGGCGGTTTGCTGGCGGATCGCATCACCGGCGTGCGATCGCTGATCGTGCTGCTGGCGCTGATCTCGATTCTGGATTTCACCTTCGCGGCATGGACGCCGCCGCTGACCGCCGGCATCGCAATCATTGCCGGCTTGTATATTTGTTTCGGCCTTGGCAACGGTTCGACCTTCCAGCTGGTGCCGCATCGCTGGCTGGGTAAAACCGGTGTCATGACGGGCATCATCGGCGCAGCCGGCGGCATCGGCGGTTTTTATTTGCCGGTCATCATGGGTCTGGCAAAAGAGAGCACCGGCAGCTACCAGATGGGCTTTGCGACTTTCGGCGTGATCGCTGCACTCGCGTTTCTGATCGTGATCCTGCTGCGTGCGCAATGGCTGGTTTGGGCCAATACTTATGCACCCGGCAAGGATGGCGATATGCCGCTCGGCGAAGTGGTGCATGCTGAGTAACGGCGCCCGTATTCGCGCGCGATCACAAGGAATGCGGTCGCACGCGCTGGCTTGAAATCACCCCTGCAATTTCGGATACGTCACCAAAGTTTCTGTCATGGATAAAACCAAGCTGGTCGTCATCGGCAATGGCATGGTCGGGCACAAGCTGCTCGAAGCGGTGGTCGCCAGTGGTGCAGCCGCACAGTTTTCGATCACCGTATTGTGCGAGGAGCCGCGCCCGGCTTACGACCGCGTGCATTTATCGGAGTTTTTCGCCGGTAAAAGTGCGGAAGATTTGTCGCTGGTGCAGGGCAATTTCTTCGACGACAACGGCATTCATCTGCACCTGAAAGACAAGGCGGTCGGCATCGATCGCGCCGCGAAAACGGTGAAGACCGCAGCAGGTGCGGAGATTCCGTACGACAAACTGGTGCTGGCGACCGGTTCGTATCCGTTCGTGCCGCCGGTGCCGGGCAAGGATCGGGAAGGCTGCTTCGTTTATCGCACTATCGAAGACCTCGAAGCGATGACGGCGTGGGGCAAGAAATCGAAAGTCGGCGTGGTTGTCGGCGGCGGACTCCTCGGGCTGGAATGTGCGAAAGCGCTGAAGGACATGAATCTGCAAACGCATGTAGTCGAATTCGCGCCGCGTTTGATGACGGTGCAGGTGGACGACGGCGGCGGCCGCGTGCTGCGCAAGAAGATCGAAGAACTCGGCGTGATCGTTCACACGCAGAAGAACACGCTGGAAATCGTCGATGGTCCGGGCATGGGCGTGGCCGGCCGCTACGCGATGAAATTCGCCGACGGCAGCCAGCTCGAAACCGACATGATCGTGTTCTCCGCCGGCATTCGTCCGCGCGATGAACTGGCACCGCTTGCCGGCCTCAATCGCGGCGAACGCGGCGGCATCGCGGTCGATGAATTCTGCCGCACCAACGATCCGGATATTTACGCGATCGGCGAATGCGCGCTGTATCAGGGCCGTATTTACGGGCTGGTCGCGCCCGGCTACCAGATGGCGCAGGTCGTCGCCGATCAACTCACCGGCAAAACCGAATCCACATTCCGTGGCGCCGACATGAGCACCAAGCTCAAGTTGCTCGGGGTCGATGTCGCCTCGATCGGCGATGCGCAGGGTTCGACCAAAGGGGCGCTGAGCTACAGCTTCGTCGACGAGCGCAAGCAGATTTATAAAAAGCTGGTCGTCGATGCCAGCGGCAAGCTGCTGCTCGGCGCAGTGCTGGTGGGTGAAGCGGAAGAATACGGCACGCTGTTGCAGATGATGTTGAACGGCATGTCGCTGCCGGACGCGCCGGAAATGCTGATACTGCCGATTTCGGAAGGCACCGCGCGGCCACAGATGGGCTTGGATGCGCTGCCGGCTGGCGCGCAGATTTGCTCCTGCAACAATGTCAGCAAGGGCGCCATTTGTGCGGCGATCGATGAAGGCTGCACCACGCTCGGCGCGCTGAAGAAAAGCACCAAGGCGGCAACTTCCTGCGGTGGTTGCGGACCGCTGGTCACGCAAATCCTGAAGCACGAATTGAAGGCGCGGGGTGTCGCCGTCAGCAATGCCTTGTGCGAGCACTTTGCGTATTCGCGGCAGGAGTTGTTTCATCTGGTCAAGCTCGGTGGGATCAAGACGTTCGACGAACTGCTGGAAAAGCACGGCAAGGGTCACGGCTGCGATATCTGCAAACCGACCACGGCTTCGATCCTCGCTTCGATCTACAACGAGCATGTGCTGAAGCCGAAGCACGCGAAGCTGCAGGACACCAACGATTACTACCTCGCCAATCTGCAAAAGAACGGCACTTACTCGATCATCCCGCGCGTCACCGGCGGCGAGATCACGCCGGATGGACTGATTGCAATCGGCGCGATCGCCAAGAAATATGGCCTTTACACGAAGATCACTGGCGGCCAGCGTATCGATATGTTCGGCGCGCAGGTGCATGAATTGCCGCTGATCTGGCGCGAACTGATCGATGCCGGTTTTGAATCCGGCCATGCTTACGGCAAGTCGCTGCGCACGGTGAAGTCGTGTGTGGGCAGCACCTGGTGCCGTTATGGCGTGCAGGATTCGGTGAGTCTGGCGATCGAAATCGAGAACCGCTATCGCGGCGTGCGCTCGCCGCACAAGATGAAGCTGGCGGTGTCTGGCTGCACGCGCGAATGTGCCGAAGCGCAGAGCAAGGATTTCGGCGTGATCGCAACCGAACATGGCTGGAACCTGTACGTCGCCGGCAACGGCGGCATGAAGCCGCGTCACGCCGATCTGTTCGCCGGCGATCTGGATCACGACACGCTGATCAAGTACATCGATCGCCTGATGATGTTCTACATCCGCACCGCGGATCGTTTGCAGCGCACGTCGGTGTGGCTGGAAAATCTGGAAGGCGGTATCGACTATCTGCGCAAGGTCGTGGTCGAGGATTCGCTCGGTATCGGCGCGGAACTCGAAGCCGATATGCGCTTGCTGATTGACACTTACGAATGCGAATGGAAAAAGGCGATCAACGATCCGGCCGTGCTGAAGCGCTTCCGTACTTTCGTCAACAGCAACGAGGTTGATCCGAACGTGCTGTTCGTTGAAGAGCGCGGCCAGATTCGTCCCGCCAACGAGGAAGAACGCAAATCGCGCCTTGGCAGTATTCCGGTGGTGACGGAGAGCAGCCATTAGCGCCGTGATGAAAACTTCTCCGGCGGCCGCGCAGTGGATCGATATCTGCGCGCTTGACGATATCGTGCCCGACACCGGCGTGGCGGCATTGGTCAACGGCGTGCAGATTGCGATTTTCCGCGTCGGCGGCAGCGATGCGCCAGATGCGCTCTACGCGATCGGCAACTTCGATCCGTTCAGCGATGCCAACGTCATCGCGCGCGGCATCGTCGGCGATCTCGGCGGCGAGCTGGTGGTCGCCTCGCCGGTTTACAAGCAGCATTTCAGCCTGAAAACCGGCATCTGTCTGGAAGACGCCGAGGTTTCGGTGCCGACCTATGCGGTGCGTTTATGCGACGGGATCGTTCAAGTCGCCCCATGACGCGGCGGTGCGGCGGCGATGCCAGCACGGCATCGCGGTGTTCATGCGGAACTCCAGCAGCCGTAGAATCGATACGATGAAGCCCAAGCTTGTTGTCGTCGGCAACGGCATGGGTGAGCCGGCGCGCTTTGCGAACACTGCTCGCGGCGCTTGCGGACGACCGGCCATGGATGGCCAGGCTGGGCTGCCGTCCATGGATGGATCTGTGCGATGAAACCTAAACTCGTCGTCGTCGGCAATGGCATGGCCAGTATCCGCGTGGTCGAGCTGCTGCTGGAGCAGGCGCCGGAGCTTTACGACATCAGCGTGTTCGATGGGGAAATCCACGGCAGTTACAACCGCATTCTGCTGTCGCCGGTGCTCGCCGGCGAGAAAGCGGTGGCCGACATCATCGACTATCCGCCCGCTTGGTATGCCGAGCGCGGCGTCACTTTGTACCGTGGCGATCCGGTGGTGGCGATCAACCGCTTTCGCCGGCTGGTGAAATCGCAATCCGGCGTCGAACTGAAATACGATCGCCTGCTGATCGCCACCGGCTCGCTGCCGCTGATGTTGCCGGTGCCGGGCGTCAGTCTGAAAGGCGTGATCGGCTTCCGCAATCTGGAAGATGTGGAAACCATGCTCGAAGCGACCCGGCAACTGCGTTATGCCGTGGTGATCGGCGGCGGCCTGCTCGGTATTGAAGCGGCGAATGGCTTGAGCCGGCGCGGCATGAAAGTCACGCTGGTGCATCGCAGCGATGCGCTGCTGAATCAGCAGATCGATCCCGCAGCGGCCGCGTTGCTGCGCGCAACCTTGCGCGAACGCAAACTGGAACTGCGGCTGAATGCGCAAACGCGCGCGATCATCGGCCGCGATCGCGTCACCGGCGTCAGCTTCGATGAAGGTCCGGATGTCAGCGCCGATCTGGTGGTGATGGCGGTCGGCATCAAACCGAATATCGATCTGGCGAAAAAAGCCGGCATCCGCTGCGATCGCGCCATCGTCGTCGACGACACTTTGCAGACTTACGATCCGCGCATTTACGCCGTCGGCGAATGCGTGCAGCATCGCGGCAATACTTACGGGCTGGTCGCGCCGCTGTGGGAACAGGCGCGCGTTTGCGCGACGCATCTCGCGCAGTTCGGCCATTCGCGTTATCCCGGTTCGGTGACTTCGGCCAAGCTCAAGGTCAGCGGCATCGATCTGTTTTCCACCGGCGATTTCATCGGCGGTGCCGGCACCGAAGATCTGGTGTACCGCGATCCGCGGCGCGGCGTCTACAAGCGACTGGTGCTGAAGGATCAACAGCTGGTCGGCGCCGTGCTGTACGGCGATGTCAGCGATGGCGCTTGGTATTTCGATCTGATCAAGAGCAAGACCAATATCACGTCGCTGCGCGAACATCTGGTGTTCGGCAAAAGTTTTTGCGAGGCGGCGTGAGCGCGGTCCGCACGACGTGTCCCTACTGCGGGGTTGGCTGCGGCGTGCTGGCCACACCGAATGCGGATGGCAGCGCGGCAACGATCAAGGGCGATCCGGATCATCCGGCGAATTTCGGCCGGCTTTGCGTGAAAGGCTCGGCACTCGGCGAAACGCTGGGTTCATCCGGCCGGCTGCTGTATCCGCAGATCGGCACCGAGCGCGTGGACTGGAATACAGCCCTCGATCATGTGGCCACCGGCTTCAACAAGATCATCGCCGAACATGGGCCGGATGCGGTTGCGTTTTACGTCTCCGGCCAATTGTTGACGGAAGATTATTACGTCGCCAACAAGCTGATGAAGGGCTGGATCGGCAGCGCCAATATCGATACCAATTCGCGGCTGTGCATGTCATCGGCGGTGGCCGGACACAAACGCGCGTTCGGCGAGGATGCGGTGCCGATCTGCTACGAGGATCTCGAACTCGCCGATCTGATCGTGCTGATCGGCGCCAACATCGCCTGGTGTCATCCGATCCTGTTCCAGCGCATCGTGCGGGCGAAAGAACTGCGGCCAGCGATGCGCATCGTCGTGGTCGATCCGCGCCGCACGGATACCTGCGAAGCGGCCGATCTGCATCTGCCGATCAAGGCCGGCAGCGACGTGATGTTGCTGAACGGACTGCTGGCCTGGCTCGCACAAAATCGGGCGCTCGATGACGCCTTCATCGCCGAACATACCAATGGCTGGAACGAGACGCTGGCGGTCGCGCAAGCCAGCGGCAGCACTGCCGATATCGCCGCCGCCTGCGGCATCGACGAAGCGAAGCTGATCGAGTTCTACCAACTGTTCGCGGCGAACGAAAAGGTCATCACCGGTTTTTCGATGGGCGTGAACCAGTCGTCGTCCGGCACCGACAAGGTCAACGCGATCATCAATTGCCATCTGGCGACCGGCCGCATCGGCCGCGCCGGCATGGGTCCGTTTTCGATCACCGGCCAGCCGAACGCGATGGGCGGACGCGAAGTCGGCGGTCTCGCCAACATGCTCGCGGCGCACATGAATCTGGAGCAGCCCGAGCACCGCGAAACCGTGCAGACGTTCTGGAATAGTCCAAAGATTGCGAGCCGCGGCGGCCTCAAGGCGGTCGAGCTGTTCGACGCGATTGAGCGCGGCGAAGTCAAAGCCGTCTGGATCATGGCGACCAATCCGGTGGTCAGCATGCCGGATGCCGACCAGGCCAAGCGCGCGCTGGAAAAATGCGAGCTGGTGGTGGTTTCGGATTGCATCAAAGCGACCGACACCACGGCGTATGCCGACGTGCTGCTGCCCGCCACCGGCTGGGCCGAAAAAGATGGCACGGTCACCAACTCCGAGCGCCGCGTCACGCGCCAGCATGCGTTTCTGCCGCCATCCGGCGAGGCGCGCCACGACTGGTGGATCATCTGCGAAGTGGCGCAGCGCATGGGCTTCCAGGATGGTTTCGATTTCGATTCCGCCGCCGCAGTATTCGATGAACACGCGCGGCTGTCGGCGTTCCGCAACGAGGTCGGCAGCGGTCGCCTCTTCAATTTAGAGCGCCTGATCGGCATGACGCCAGCCGAGTTCGATGCGTTGCCGCCAACGCAATGGCCCGCACTCAACGGCGTGCCCTTATCCGGTGAAGGTTCCGGCGAGCGCTTGTTCGAGGATCATCAATTTTCCACAACCGATGGCCGCGCCCGATTCGTCGCAACGCCGGCGCGTGCGCCCGCCGGAACGCTCGACGCTGAATTTCCATTGGTGCTGAACACTGGCCGCGTGCGTGATCACTGGCACACGATGACGCGCACCGGCCGTTCGGCCAAACTCGCGCAGCATCGCGCCGAGCCGTTCATGGAAATTCACGCTGATGATGCCGCACAGTTCGGCTTGACGCATGGCGAACTCGGCCGGCTCACGACGCGCTGGGGCAGTTGCGTGGCGCGCGTCGATACGCAAGGCGGTTCGCCGCGCGGCAGCGTGTTCGTGCCGATTCACTGGAACGCGCAGTTCGCCTCGCATGGGCGCATCGGCGCGCTGGTGAACCCGGTGGTGGACCCGATTTCCGGCGAACCCGAGTTCAAGCACACGCCGGTGAATGTCGCACCGTTCGTGGCGCGCTGGTACGGCTTCGCGTTCAGCCGTCAGCCGCTGAGTGCGGCCGGCGCCGGCTGGTGGACGCGCATCACCGGCGCGCAGTTCACCCGCTACGAACTGGCCGGGACAGAAACCGTTGACGACTGGCCGAAATTCGCCGCGGATTTTCTCGGCGTGGATGCGCTATCCGAGCAGAATCCGGCCAACGACTGGATCGATTACGCCGACGAAAAAGCCGGGCTGTATCGCGCCGCGCGGGTGATCGATGGCCGGCTCGAAGCCTGTTTGTTCGTCGCACCGCAAGCTTCGCTGCCGGCGCGCGCCTGGCTCGCCGGCTTGTTCGACAAGGACGTACTCGATCCAGCCGATCGCAAATCGCTGCTCGCCGGCCGGCCAGCGGTGGCAGGCGTCGACGCCGGGCCGCAGGTTTGCTCATGCTTCGGCGTCGGACGCAACACCATTACCGATGCGATCCGCAAGCTGGGCTTGACCAACGCCAAGGAAGTCACCAGCGCGGTCAAGGCCGGCGGCAACTGCGGTTCCTGCGTGCCGGAAATCCGCCGTCTGTTGCAGGAAATCGCGGCCAGTCCGCCTATTCCGGAGCCTGTCATCGACTCGGCCGATCCACGAATATCTGCGTCCGAAGCCAGTCTTTCATCCGTATCCACCTCGCCCCAACCCAAGGAGTATTCATGAAGATGTTGAGTAACCCCACCGTACGCAGCCTGCTCGTCGGCGCCAGCTTGCTGGCTTCGAGCGCGGCCATGGCGCAGATTGTCGGCACGCCGCCGCCCGCGCCACCACCGAATGGCGTTTCGATCGGCTGGATGGTTTTCCTGCCGGCTTCGCTCACTGTGGCACCGGGCACTACCGTCACCTGGACCAACTGGGACGATTCCAACCACGGCGTGAAATTTCCGGATCAGGGCAGTGGCCGCCTGGACAAGGGCAAAACCTGGTCGCGCACCTTCACCACGCCCGGCCAGTATGACTACATCTGCCAGTTCCACGGCTCGCGCATGAAAGGCACGATCATCGTCAAGTAAGGCCGCGCTTGACGATCAACCGGCCCGGCGTCCGCACGAAATCGCGGCGCCGGGTTTTTGCGTTATAGCTGCGAAAATGCGGGCAATCGAGCGATCAGCTTATTGCGGCTGCGGTTCAACCGGGCCGACATGCACCTCGCCACTGCCGCTGACTGAAGGATGCGCGCTCAGGAATGCCGAAACCAGCGAAGGCGCGTAAGCCGACAACTCGCCCATCACGCGATTGGACATGTGATACGACACCCGCGATTCTTCCAGCGCATCGTATAAATCTTCGACCAGCGCGTTGTATTGCGTGTCGGTGAATTTCTGGATCACATCGTGACGAGTGCCGGCCGGCAGCGTTGGCGTGCCGAGCAGCGTTTGCAGCAGCGCCTTTTTTTGCTCGTCCTGCAACTCCGGCGATTTGCCATCGAACAGCACAGCGTTCAGCCGATTATCGTCTTCCACATCGGCGTAAAATTTGTTGATGACGTGCCGCAAACCTTCCGGTCCGCCGAGACCTTCGATGATGCTTTTCGGAAAGCCGGGGAATTCGGTAACCGAAGAATCGTGAGCCGCGAACGCCGGGGTCGTCTGCACAGCAGCCGCCAGCACGATGCCGAGCGTGATTCGCGTCAAGTTCAAATTTTTCAAATTCATTTGCCGCCTCTTGCAACCTCTTGGGAATTCACTTTGGCACAGCCAAAGTAGTCTACGCGAGCAGCCTGCGCGCGGACGCAAATCCGGGCCGGTGCTTGCATTGAGTGAGATAAAAATCCGCCAGAGATCAGCTAAAAATGGGCCAGAAATACAGCGCCTACTCGATCGGCTGATCGTGCAGCCGCACCGTTCGGGTGCAATGCCCCAGAGTGATGGATTTACATCGCGCAGCGGCTTGAGTGTCCATCAACGATCGAATGGATTTGAGCTTCACCAAGTCGCTAATCCGCCTAAAGCGCATCTGCCGCGCTGAGCACTACGCGGGCAAAATCGCCGAGGCGCTGCTTGCGATCCATTGCCATTTTGCGCAGCACGACGAAGGCTTCGTTTTCGTCGAGCTGACGGCGTTTCATGATAATGCCCTTGGCGCGCTGGATATCGCGCTGATCGGCCAGCCGCGAGCGCGCCTGCTCCAGATCCTTTTGCAGCGACTGCTGCAGCTCGAAGCGCGCCAGTGCCACTTCGATCACTGCGTTGATGCGGTTCGGCTGCAAACCATCGACAACATAGGCACTTACGCCGGCCTGCACCGCGCGGCGGATGGTGCTGGCATCGCTGCGCTCGGCGAACAGCACGACCGGCCGCGGATGTTCCCGATTCATCTGATCCAGCGATTCCAGCGTATCCGGCGCCGGCGCGTCGACGCCGATGAAAACGATTTGCGGCTTGCAGGAAAAAACCGCCGCAGATAAATCCGATCCAGTGCCGAACTTTGCGATCACCCGGTGGCCATCCGCAAGCAAGGTTTGCTCGACCACGTTCGATCGGGAAGGGTTGTCGTCGACCAGCATCACGCGCAAGTTTTGGCATTCGTTCAACATGGTCTGCCCTGATTGCCGATTTAGATTTTTCCAACATCTTTGCAAATCAAATGCCATGTTGGCGCATTGCCTTTCGATCGGCATTCACGACCCGGACACGCTTGCGCGGCGGCTTGAAGGAATGATCGGCCGATGACGGGTTTTGGAATCGGATGAAGCGCGCGACAGAAGCGATTTTTTCCATGCTCAACGGCGCGCGGCGGCAACCTGGATTCGATCCACTGGCATAGCCATTGCTACGTTACTCGAGCGCAAAATGCGTATTCATGGTCGGCAATCCCGCGCGGTCATCCCAAATTTTTTTGCGACATTCGGGCGTTTTGTCATTCCCGAAGGGACTCGGGTCATCGTGTATCAGCGTCTTTCCAAAGCTTGTTCAGCGCAGCCAGATTCGGCTTCTGTCTGGCATCCCGCAATGGTGCGGCTGGCGCGTGGCGTGTCTGTTTTCATCATCGCCTGCGGCGGACTGACTTCACTCCAGGCAGCAGCCGAGATCGACGGCCTGAACGGCGTGATCGCCGACGCGCTGGATCTGGATCAGCAGGCGCGCGCGATCGAAGACAGCGCCGCAGCCAACAACGCGGTGGAGTTTTATCTCGGCAACCGCGACGACAGCATGCTGCTGCGCTATGTGCGCGTGCAGATCGACGATCGCAGCGCAGTGCAATACGAATACAGCGAAGCCGAAGCGAACGCGACTGCACGCGGCGCGATGCAGCGGCTGTTTACCGCTGCGCTCACGCCGGGCACGCATCGCGTGCGGATCGAATACACCGCGCGTTCGCAACAGCGCTTTCCGGAAGAGCCGCTGTTACACAGCTGGCTCGATCAGAAAATCGAACTGAGCACCAGCGAACACTGGCTTGCAGCCGAAATGTTCAAGCCCGGCATGATGAGCAACAAGCCGGTGATGAAGCTTGCGTTGCTCAGCAAAGCGGGCACTGCGGTGGCAGCACCCGTGCCGATCGAGGACGGCACGCGCAGCGTGGCCGCCGCAACACCGGGAATCGCTTTTAACTCGTCGCAGTCGGCAGCGGACGTGCGCAGAGGCGCGTTCGAGCCCGGCAGCGACGAAGATCCGCGTGTTCGCTACAGCCGCTTCCTGCTGGCGGAAGACCGTTCGTTCGATGCCGCCGCCGAGTTGCTGCATGTGCAGGCGAGCGCCGGCAATGTGGCACTTCCGGCCAGCTTCGCGGCGCTGCTGGCACCGATCCTCGCGGATCTCGGCCAGTCCGCGCGCCTTCAAATTGCCGCTGCGCCTGCGGATGCCGCGCTCATCGCCGGCAGTGGCGCTACCGTGAATGATTTCACACGATATCAAGCGGCGGCTCAGCGCGTGGCGGAAGGTCATGCCGACCTCGCCACAGCCGATCTCGATCAGCTTGGCCAGATCAAACCGCTGGATGACTTCGGCTGGGCGTTGCGCGACCAAGCCAATCTGAGCCTGGGTTATGCGCAGCTTCATAGCGGGCAGGCTGCGGCGGCGATCACCACTTTCGGCCGCGTGCGTGCGCAGGGGCCGTTCTCCGCGCGCGCGCTGCTCGGTCAGGGCTGGGCCTTTCTGGATAGCGCGGGCGAAGCCGCAACAGCCAATGCTGCGGCCGGTAAAAGCAGCGGGCTGAGTGATTCGCGGCCGGCGTTCATCGGCGACATCGATCATCGGCAGGGCCGCAAAATCCATTACTCGCTGCCCTCGCCCGCGCAACTGGAATCGCTGCGGCGCGCACTGGTGCCGTGGACCGAACTGATCGGCCGCAATCCGATGGATCCGGCGGTGCAGGAAGGTCTGGTGGCGATCGGCTACGCACTCGATCACACCGGCGCATTCGACGAGGCGCAACGCTTCTACAACCGTTCGGTGAAACTTCAGGAAACCACGCTGATCCGGCTCGCCAGCGCGCAGGCGCAAGTCAACGACGGCCGCATGCTGGCGGCAGTGCAGCGCGGCGCCGGCAGCAGCGACAGCGGCTGGCATTGGCAGCTGCCGGCGGTGGTCGACGATTCGCATTGGTGGCTGACGTTGAACGATGTGCCCGCCGTGCCGGACAACTTCTACTTCGATGAACTGATCGCCGAACCGAATTTCACCGCAGCATTGCGGCAGTATCGTCAGGTGCAGGATTTGATCCTCGCTTGCGATACCCATCTGCAAGCCTTGTCCGGACTGGGCGGCGACTCGGCTGAGTTGCAGCAGCGCCTGCAAGCCTTGAAAAGCCAGCTGCTCGGCGCCAGTGCTACGGCGGGCGAGCAGTTGAAAACCGTGGCACTGGCCGATCTGCAGCAGCAGCAAAAACAGGCGCAGGCTTATCTGGTCGAGGCACGTTTCGCGCTGGCCCGCAGCAACGATTGGGCGCCTACGGAGTTGGCTCACAAATGACCTTCCAGCGACGTCCATTTCCGGTGTGTTTGATCGCGCTCGCAGCGGCGGCACTGTTCGCGGAAGCGCCCGCGTCGCTGGCAGCGGATGTCACGCCGACGATCGCTGACGTGACCCAGCACAACGAGTTCAAGTCGAACAAGTTGGTCATCATCAAAACACCAAGCATTCTCGATGCACAGAAAGCCGCGGCGGCGAAGCCCGATCCGAAGATTGCGATCGAGAATTACGACAAGCTGTTGCAGTACGCCACCGATCCGCAGATTCGCGCGGAGTCCTTGCGGCGCTCGGCCGACCTGCGCCTGCAACTGGCGGATGCAGACGGCAATCCCGATCCGGCCGAGTTGAAAAAGGCCATCGCCAGCTACACGCAGTTGCTGAAAGAGCAGCCTGATTACGCCTTGAACGATCGCGTGCTGTATCAGCTGGCACGGGCCGAACAGGGCGTCGGCGAGGATGAGCCGGCGATCGATGCGCTGCGCAAACTCGGCCGCGATTATCCGGATTCGCAGCGCGTTGCGGATGCGCATTTCCGCGCCGCCGAACTGTTGTTCCGCAGCGCGCGTTATGCCGAGGCCGAGCCGGAATATCGCGCGATCGTCGAACATCAGCCGAATGCGCCGTTCTTCGAAGCCGCGCAGTACAAGCTCGGCTGGTCGCTGTACAAGCAGGAAAAACACGATCAGGCGGTCAGCATTTTTCTGGCCTTGCTGGACCGCGATCTGCCACAGGGCGAGTTGCGTGATCCCAAAGCGGCGCTGGCGGCGGTGGATGCCGCCAAGCGCGAGCGCGTTGAGGATGCACTGCGCGTCACCGGTCTTGCGTTCGCCGCGCTCGGCGGCGGCGATGCGATGAATCATTACTTCGCGCAAGTGGGCAAGGAGCCACGCTTTTCCACGTTGCTGTACAGCAGCCTCGGCGACGGCCTGCTGGAAAAACATCGCTACAGCGATGCCGCCGGCGCCTATCTGGCGTTTTCGCAACGGCATCCGAAGGATTTGCTCGCACCCGAATTCCAGCACAAGGCGATCGAGGCTTATCGACAAGGTGGATTTGAAGATTTGATGGTCGCTGCGAAGCAGCATTACGCCGAGGATTACGCGCCCGGCGCGGCGTATTGGAGCGGCCGCACGCCAACGCCGGAAGTGCTGGCCAATGTGCGCGCCGATTTCGACGATCTGGGCCGTTACTATCATGCGCACGCGCAGGCGCGTCCGGCTGCGGACGATGCCGCGAAGCGTGCGGATTTCCTCGCCGCCGCCGACTGGTATCGGCACCTCTTCACAAGCTTCCCGCAAGACCCGCAGTTGCCCGAAGTGAATCTGCGGCTGGCCGATGCGTTGTACGACGGCGGCCAGTTGCGCGAAGCCGCCGAGCAGTACGAGAAAACCGCTTACGCCTACGGCAAAACGCCGCAGGCAGCCGAAGCGGCGAACGCCGCAGTGCAGGCCGACGAAAAACTGGCGGAGCAGAGCGCGCCCGCGGATCGTCCGGCGGCCTTGCGTCTGGCAGTGGCCAGCGCGGCCAAGCTGGCCGATGCGTTTCCACAGCATCCGCAACGCAACCTGGTGCTGGCGCGCGCAGCGGAAGACTTATTCGAGTTGAAGGATTATCCGCAAGCGCTGGCGATGGCCACGCGCGTGCTGCAGTCGCAACCGCCAGCGCCGGCCGATTTGCAGTTGCAGGCTCTGGCGGTAACGGCGGATACGCAGTTTGCAATGAACCAGTATCCGCAAGCGGAAGTTGCGTATACCCAGCTGTTGCAGCAGCAGTCACCGAATGCGCCGGCGCGCGCGCAGATCACCGAACAATTAGCGGCCGCAATCTACAAGCAGGGCGAGGCGGCGCGCTCGGCGGGCGATCTGAAGCTTGCGGCGAGGGATTTTCAGCGCGTCGGCGAAGTCGCACCCGGTGCCAAGCTGCGCGGTAATTCCGATTACGATGCGGCTTCAGCGTTTGTCGAATTGCAGGATTGGCCGTCGGCCGAGCGTTCGCTGGAAAGCATCCGCAACGGCGATCAAAACAATCCGCTGCTCGGCGATGTCGATAAAAAGCTGGCGCTGGCTTATCAAAAAGATGGCAAGGCCGCTGCGGCCGCTGCGGCCTATTCGCGGGTGGCGCAACGCGGTGCGGAATCCACCGATACGCGCCGTGAGGCGGCCTGGCTCGCCGCGCAGCTTTATGATGGCGCCGGTTCGGCTGGCCCGGCGGCGAAGGCTTATGAGGCTTACGTCAACAGCTATCCGCAGCCACTGGATCGCGGCATTCAGGCGCGTCGGCGGTTGGCGGATTACGCCCACAACAGTGGCGACGATGCAGCTTATAGCCGCTGGTTGAAGGAACTCGTCGCCGCGGATTCCAGCGGCGGCGCGGCGAGCACCGACGCGACGCATCAGCTCGCCGCACAGGCGAGTCTCGATCTGGGTCGGCTCGATGCGCAAAAAGCGCGCGCGCTGGTGTTGTCAGCACCGCTGGATAAAAGTCTGGCCTTGCGCAAGGCGGCCACCGAAGCGGCCATCGCCTCGCTGGGTCGCGCGGCCGAATATCGTTACGCCGAAATCAAGACTGCCGCCGCTTACGAAATCGGCGCGGTTTATCGTGATTTCGCCGAGGCGATTGTCGGTTCGCAGCGGCCGGGCAATTTGAAGGGCGAATCGCTCGATCAATACAACTTGCTGTTGCAGGAACAGGCCGATGCGTTCGACGACAAATCGATCGCGGCGCACGCGGCCAATCTGCAGAGTCTCAAGCAGGGCGTGTGGAATGTGTGGATTCATCGCAGTGCGGATCAGCTGGCGCAGTTGGCGCCGGCGGTGTATGGAAAACATGAACAGCATGACGATCGCTATGGCTCGCTTCATTAGTGCTGGCGTTGGAATTCGCCTCAGCGGAGTTCGCGTCGCCGACGCGCGTTCCGTTGGGTCTCGCTTGCCGGACTTCACACGTTTTGTCTCGGCGACTGCGTTTGCGCTGACGACGGCAATGATGCTCTCCGCTTGCGGCGGCGCGCCGGCGCGATCCGGCAGCGTCTCGCATCGCACGCCTTCGCAATCATCAGCGCCTCTGCCGAGCGAAACGCCGGTGGCAGCACCTGTCGCGCAAGGCGCTGCGGCCGCGACTGGCGATCCGCAGACCCGCTTCGCGGCAGCGCTGGCCTTGCTGGATCAACATCAGCAGGATCAGGCCGAAACAGCGCTGGTGTCGCTGGTCCACGATTTCCCGCAGCTTTCAGGGCCGTCGACCGAGTTGGGCCTGCTCTATCTGCGTAGCAACCGGCGGCCACAGGCAACGCAAAGTTTCGAGCAGGCGCTACGCGCCAATTCGCAGAACACGGTGGCCTTGAACTGCCTCGGCATTCTGTATCGGCAGGCCGGCGATTTCGCGCGTTCCGAACAGAGCTATCTGCGGGCGATCGCGCTCAAGCCGAGCGATGCCAAAACCCATCTCAATCTCGGCATTCTTTACGAGCTTTCGCTGCGGCGGCCGAAAGATGCGCTCGATCAATATCGTGAATCGCAGAAATATGCCGCGCAGGAGAACCTGATGGTCACGGCCTGGATCAAGGAACTGGAATCGCAGCCGAACCCGGTTGCGATGACTCCGCCTTCGGGCGCGGTTACGGCGGCGCGATGAAGATGCAGCGCGGTATTCGGGTTTGTGTGCTGTCCGGCCTGCTGACGCTGGCGTCTCCGGCTGCGCTGTGGGGTGCCGAGTCCCAGCCTGTTACAGCTGGCGGCAAGGCCGTCAAAACCGACAACGGTACCGAAATCATCGGCGATCAGGATTCTGCGGTGGGTCTGTTTTTGACGCCTTGGAAAAACGAAACCGCTGCGGATATCGATCGCGCGCCAGGCTTGTTCGATGCGAAAAGTGGCCCGGTAGACCCGAAAGTCTTCGCGCAAAAAATCGAAAACGACGATGCTTTGGCGGCGTATCGGCGTTCGCGTACGCAGTCGAACCGCTAGCGCTCGCGATTTCCGGCATCGGTCCCGCGCATCAGCGGCAGGCTCGGTCAACCTGTGAGCCGTCATTCAGCACGCAATTCGGTGGTACACTCCTTGCGTAGTTTGCAATAGTCTCGGCAACGTCGCTGAGCCAAAAGACAGTGAAGTCCAGTTTGTCCGGTGATCGGGCAGTGTTCCTTTTGGCTGGTTGTCGAGTCGCCCCCAGTGGTTATTCGGATTGACAGCAGCATCTTTCTAGGCTTCGCGCCTGATGTCTGCGGTCGAGTCCTGCTGCGCGGTTCGATTTAACCAAAGTTGATAAAACCAGCTTCACCTATCCAAAAGGGAAACTCCGTGAATCCATACAAACTTGGCTGTATTCCGCTGGTGCTTGCATCAGTTTTTTGTGCCTCCGCGCACGCCGACGACATGCAGAACGTCTACGACAACCGCTTCTATATCGCACCGATGGGCAGCTACGCACTCGCCGACGATAAGCGCGACACCCACAACGCCTATGGCGGCACGCTGGCGTTGGGCAAGCCTGTGCTGGACTATCTCGAAGTCGAAGTAATCGGCACTTATCTGAAGTATCGCAAGAAGGAAGTGAAAGCCACGATATACGATGGCGGCCTCGGCGCAAACGTCTTCGTTGCCCGCTTCGCCAATGACTTCACCCGCAATATCTTCATTCACGGCGACGTTGAGGAAGGCAAGAAGTATTTGTACAACGTCGGTCTCGGCTACGATTTCTATCTCGGTTCCAGCCACACTTTTGCGATTCGTGGCGAGGCGTTGTATCACCACGAAAACCCTTACGTCGAGGCGCAGTTCAATCTCGGAGTGCGTATCGCGCTCGGCGCGCAGCCGGTCGCGGCACCTGTCGCGCCGCCAGAACCGCCGGTCGCAGTCATTCCTGCGGTTGCCCCGCCGCCACCGCCGCCGCCACCGCCTTGCCAGACGCCGGAGCCGGGGCAGCCGATTTCGCTGGAAGGTTGCAAGACCGGCGATACCATCATTCTTCGCGGCGTCAATTTCGACTTCGACAAGGCGACGCTGACCTTGAACGCAAAGGCGATTCTGGATCAGGTTTCGGATGCCTTGAAGTCGCGCGCGGATATCAAGGTCGAGATCGATGGACATACTGACGGCAAGGGTTCCGGCCCATACAACCTGAAGTTGTCTGATCGCCGCGCCGCGTCGGTGCGTCAGTATCTGATCGGCAAAGGTATCGATGCCGGTCGCATGACTTCGCGCGGCTTTGGCAAGACCATGCCGATTGCGGATAACGCCACGGATGAAGGCCGCGAGCTCAATCGTCGCGTCGAATTGAAAGTGGTGGAAGCCAACGGCGGTGCCGGCTCGATCGAAGTCGCGCCATTCACGTCCGACACGCCTCCGGGTGCCGAGCAAACCAACAAGCCTATGGGCGCGCAATGAGCTATCCGGTGACACGGTGGTCGCAGCCGCAGCCGGCATCGAATGGCGCAGCAGTGCCGTTGCGATTCCGCGTTGCGCGCTCGCGCCCGCCCGTGTCACTGGTCCCCGTAGGCACAACGGTGACTCGGGCCAGCGCCGGTTCTTCTCCGCATGCCGTGACATTTGCGGACAAGGAGAGCGGCGAGCTTGATTCGGGCGCCAGCCACTCGAAAGCTTTCAGTCAGCCGGGATTGTGCGCATATCCATGCGCCATCCCTTCGTCGGTGAAGGGCACCATCGGCGGTCAGTAGCAAACGAGTTTTACGGGGTCCCTCCCAACTTACCCCGCCTTACGGCGGGGTTCTTTTTTTAGGGCGTCTCAAGTGCGTCGGGCGGAAACATTTGGCAGTTTACGGCGCTGCCCAGCTCGTTGTCCGAGTGCAATTCGCGTTCGGCAGGCGGCAGGACAGTCGTGTTTCAGAACATCGAGTTCGAGTGCCGGGCGGTCCGCTCCAGCGAGCAAATCGAGGCGCGACGAAATAGGCGGCGTTTGCTTTTTGGCCGAGAGGCCTATCCAGCTCGGCTGACGATCTGTTCAAACGATCCGGCAAGCGCTAACAGGCGCTCGCTCATCCAACTTAGGGCTGCATCAGCAAGTTGGTGACGTGAATCACGCCGTTAGAGACCTTGAGATCAGCCGCGGTAATCCTGGCTTTGGAACCCTTGTTGTCCTCGACTTCCAGATCGTGCCCGCCACCGCTCACGGATACACTGAGCTTGTGCCCATCGAGCGTGGTCAGTTCGGCGATTCCCTGACGGTTATCGCGCATCAATTTGGTCATCGCCTGGGCGTCGAACAAGCCTTCGACAATCTGATAGCTCATGATCTTGACCAGGGTCGCCTTATGCTCAGGCTTCAGCAGTTCGCTGAATGCATCGGTCGGCAATTTATCGAAGGCTGCATTGATCGGCGCGAAAATGGTGTAAGGACCCGCGCCCTTCAAGGTCTCGAAAAGATCCGCAGCCTTGAGGCCTTCCACCAGCGAGCTGAGCTGCGGTGAATTCTCCAGATTTCCAGCGATATCATGATCGGCCTGAACCGGCGTTCCAGCAAGCGTGTGATCCTTGGCTTTGAACAAGCTGTCCAGATTCACCTCAAACGCGAATGCAGAGCCTATCTGCATTAGAACGACAGCTATCAAACCGAGACGAGCACTTTTTTTCAACAGAATTCTCCCAGAAGCCAGACGAAGCAGGCGATCGATTCTACAGTGTGGTGCATTGCTAGCGATCGGCGTCAGTCAAAATCGCCGCGGAATGGATAGCAAATATCAAGGTTATGAAGTGTCCGTAAACAACTACGGTCCACTCGCCATCAATTACTTCGGCTGCAACTGACGGCGTCGGTTGCGGCTGATCCGGTATGTCATCCAGATGCCGCTGATGGAAAGCCAGAACGCCAGGAAGCCCACTGTATTGATGACGTACACGCCGAAACGGCCGAACAGCTTGCCGCTATGAGCATCGACCAGCGCGTGTTCGAAAGTGACCTTGGGCCGCGAATAAGGCTCAAGCAGGTCGCGCTGTTGCGGCTGTAGTGGAGTGGGCTCGGACCATTCCACTGCGGCGGGCGCAACCGGCTTCCAGTTTTCGCCGCCATCCTCGCTCTGGAAGGTTGCGCTGCTATCCTGGATCGCAAGACTATTGGCGACGCCTTTGACGGTGCCGAGACGTTGCAGATTCTGCAGCGGCAAGGTCGGCGACATCAATTCATCGACCCGTTCGCCGGCCGGGGTCACCAGCGTAATGCTTTGTGCCGTGGCAATGAACAAGGTCGGCTGGCCCATGTCGGCGCCGGCGACAAACCCGAGCGGATCGCGCAGCGGAACATTCTGCAAGGGTTTGCCATCGAGCAGCACCTGACCTCCGGCGACGGCGAGCCAGTGATCGGCGCTGAGCAAGCCGGTCTGCGGCGGTTCGGAATGCAGACCGTACAGGCGCGTGAGCCACGGCCAGCTGACGCCGACGGTATCGTAGCCCCAGCTTGAACTTTGATTGATTGCAAAACCGCTAACGCCGAGCCAAGCCATGAACACGAACGCTCCGATACCGGCTCGCTGGTGCCATTGCCGCAGAAACGCTTGAAGATTGCGCCGCGGCTTGAGCTTGGGACTATGACCGTGTGCCGATCCTGAACGGCCGCGAGAACGCCACAACTTCAACAGGAAGCCCTGCTTCGGACGGCCTGAATCCGGCATGACATCAAGCCGTCAACGAGTCGAGCTTGATGGCTGCTCTGGCCATGCGTTGCATCATCAGCACCGACAGCGTGGCGCCGGCGATGTTGTCGATGTTGCGATCGAGCGCAGCACCGTTGAGCTTGGCGCCCTTGAACTGGTCCAGGAACGAAGCGTCGCCGACCTGTTCGCCTCGCGATTCGCGGTAGACCAGCACTTTGGCGGTGTCGATAGCGCCGCCCTTGATGACGAACCCGGCGGTGGTGATCTGGTAGCCCGGCTTGCCGATGTCTTCAAGAATCCAGGCACTCTTGCCTGCAGCTTTCCAGTAGCGCAGCCGCGATTGCGGATACGACCTGCCGAACACAGCAGCGACCTGACTTTGCTTGGTAGCGTCCAGTTCGAGCAACTGGGCGGGTGGAGTCGTACCGAAAGCCTGGGTGATGAAGGCTTCGGGAGTTTGAAAGGTGGTCCAGAGGCTGCCCTCATCGGCCTGTGCCGCGTCCAGCCCTGCTCCGGTGAGGAGCAGGGCCAGGGCGGACTTCAGGAATGAGCGCTTGCTGAGATGTACTGCGTGGAGAGTGATTCCGGCGGTAC
>CAJCJH010000040.1 GCA_903970615.1 Rhodospirillales bacterium | reverse complement strand
GGACTCCTCCTGTTGATAGCTGATGACACGCACATCCAGCTTGGCACTCAAATGCCGATCAAAACAGCGGGAGGAGTCCATTCCATCATTCAAGCCGACGTTGCTGAAAAGCCAGCAACGCCGCTTCACCTAGGCGTTGGGCATTGAGTAGAAAAGGCCATTAAAACGGCTTTATCGCATGGTTCCCATCGCATGGTTCCCACGGCTCGCGCACGCAGAACCTCAACCGCTTTCAGACTATGAGCTACTGGGTGAAGGCGACGGGATTCATTGGCCCGCGGTTGATGAAGACATTTCGGTTGCCGGCCTGCGTGCAGAATACCCGTCGGTGGAGTCTCGCACCGTGCATGCCTGAAAATGCGCTCTATTCGGCCTGTCTGCCTTCGCGGCGGTGCCGAAGCTGAGGTTTAGCGTCCATGGCTTCAGCAACAGCGCGAACTCCCACGCCGGTATTTCGCGGCCTGCCGTTCGCGGAAGAACTCGCGCGGGCTGAGCAGTGTTTGGCCGGGATGATGTGCGGCGCGATGTGCGGCATAGGCGCGATAGTCCGGTGCGCCAAGTGCGCTGCGGAAGGCGGCGAGCAGCAGTTGCCAGCGCGTCGTTGGGCCGGCACTTTTCAGTGAGGCTTGCGGCGCTGCTGAGCACAGTGTGTCGAGTTGCGTTTCAGGCGGCCTTTCCATCCGCTCATCGAATTGCGCTACAGGCTGCGTCTTAGGCGATGCTTGCGGCGACATAGCTGGCCTCCTGCGAAGTCGTTGCGGCGTTGCGGCGGGCGCGCAACGCGGTGAAGGCGCCGATCAGCGCGATGGCCACTACCACGGCCATGAACAGCAGCGCCAGACTCGCGTTGATGTGGTCGTTGTTGATGACGCGCTGCATCTGTTCGATCGATTTGGCCGGCGCGAGAATCTGGCCCTGCGCGAGTGAATCGCTGAATTTGCGGGCATGTGCGAGGAAGCCGATCTTCGGATTGCCGGAGAACACTTTCTGCCAGCCAGCGCTGAGCGTGCAGATCAAGAGCCAGCTCATCGGCAGCGCCGTGGTCCAGACATAGCGCTCGCGTTTCATCTTCACCAGCACGACGGTGGCGAACACCAGCGCGATGCCGGCGAGCATCTGGTTGGCGATGCCGAACAGCGGCCATAGCGTGTTGATCCCGCCGAGCGGATCGACCACGCCCTGATACAGAAACCAGCCCCAGCCGGCCACGCACAGCGCGCTGGCGATGAGGTTGGCCGCCCAGGAATCGGTGCGCTTGAAAGGCTTCCATGCGGCGCCGATCAAATCCTGGATCATGAAGCGGCCGATACGTGTGCCGGCGTCGATGGTGGTCAATATAAACAGCGCTTCAAACAGAATGGCGTAGTGATACCAGAACGCCATGCCGCCGAGGCTCGGCGTGAGCTGGTGAAGAATCTGCGCCATGCCGATGGCGAGCGTGGGCGCACCGCCGGCACGCGACAGAATGCTGCCTTCGCCAATGTTCTGCGCAGTCTGTGTGAGCATCTCCGGCGTGACGACGAAGCCCCAGTTGGCGATGGCCGCACTGGCGCTTTCAACGGTGCCGCCGATCGCGGCAGCAGGTGAGTTCAAGGCGAAGTACACGCCGGGTTCGAGCACCGACGCCGCGCACAGCGCCATGATCGCAACGGCACTTTCCATCAACATGCCGCCATAGGCGATGAAGCGCATGTCGCCTTCCGAATTCAGCAGCTTCGGCGTGGTGCCGGAACTCACCAGCGCATGAAAGCCGCTGACCGAACCGCAGGCGATGGTGATGAACAGGAACGGAAACAACGTGCCGGCGAATACCGGGCCGCTGCCGTCGATGAAGCGTGTGATGGCCGGCAGCTTCAGCGACGGCGCCACCAGCAGGATCGAAACGGCCAGCAGTGCGATGGTGCCGATCTTGAGGAAGGTGGAAAGATAGTCGCGCGGTGCGAGCAACAACCACACCGGCAATGCGGAGGCGACGAAGCCATAGCCGATCAGCATCCACGCCAGCGTTACGCCATCGAAGCTGAAGAATCTTGCGAGTGCCGGATCGGCTGCAACCTCGCCGCCGAAACTCACCGACAGAATCAGCAACGCAAAGCCGATCACCGAGACTTCGATCACGCGGCCGGGCCGCAGGTAACGCAGGTAAATGCCCATGACCAGCGCGATCGGCATGGTGGCGGCGACAGTGAACGTGCCCCAGGGACTGCTGGCGAGCGCCTTGACCACGATCAGCGCGAGCACGGCGATCAGCATCAGCATGATGGCGAGGATGCCGATCATGGCGATCCAGCCGGCGGTGCTGCCGAGTTCCGAGCGGATCATGTCGCCGAGCGAACGCGCGTCGCGCCGCGTCGACAGAAACAGCACGACGAAATCCTGCACCGCGCCAGCGAAGATCACGCCGGTGAGGATCCACAACATGCCGGGCAGATAGCCCATCTGCGCGGCGAGCACCGGGCCGATCAGCGGGCCGGCGCCGGCGATGGCGGCGAAGTGATGACCGAAGACGACGCGGCGATCGGTCGGGATGAAGTCGAGGCCATCGCTGTGAACCTGCGCCGGTGTTGCGCGCGTGATGTCGATGCGCAGTACGCGCTCGCTCAGAAAACGCGCGTAAAACCGGTAGCCGATGGCGAACACGCAGACTGTGGCCACGATCATCCACAGTGCGTTGATCTGCTCGCCGCGATGCAGCGCCAGGATCGCAATGCAGGACGCGCCCAGTATCGAAATCGCAGACCAGGCGAGCACGCCACCGAGCCGTTTGAACTGTGAAGACATCGTTCTTCCTCGTTGGATTTTTTCTGCTCTACAGATGCGAGGTTCGAGCGAATCAGGCCGCGCGTCAAGCCTTGATATTGCTACGGCATACTCTTATTCCACGTTCTCGAAAAAGTTTACCGGCGACCATGCACACGCTTTACGGCAGTTCCATTTCCGGTAATTGCTGGAAGCCCGCGTTCATGCTGCGTCAGCGCGGCCGGCCGTTCCGCTGGGTCGAAATCGACGTGCTGAAACAGCAGAGCCGCACGGCGGAATTTCTCGCGTTGAATCCGAATGGTCGCGTGCCGCTGCTGCAATTGCCGGACGGCCGACTGCTCGCCGAATCCAACGCCATGCTGCTGCATCTCGGTGAAGGCACAGACTGGCTGCCGGCCGATGCCTACGCGCGTGCCAAGGTTTACGAATGGCTATTCTTCGAGCAATACAGCCACGAGCCTTTCATCGCCACCGTGCGCTTCTGGGTCGCGTTCATGGGCAAAGGCGAGGAATGGCGCGACAAGATCGCCGAGGCGATGACCAAAGGCTACGCCGCGCTCGGCGTGATGGAACGCCAGCTTTCACAGACGCCATTTCTGGTCGGCACCCAAGCTACGCTCGCCGACATCGCGCTATATGCCTACACGCACGTCGCACATGAAGGCGGCTTTGTGCTGGACGACTACCCAGCCATGCGCGCCTGGCTATCGCGCTTCGCGGCTTTGCCGGGGTTTGTGGGTATGCCGTGTAGGGCTTGATTGCGTTAACGGCAAACGAAGTCGGCCGATCCATTGTGCTGTTCGGTCATGAGTCAGAGGCGGCGAATTCTGCTAGCGCAGTCTCGCCACCAGCGCCTGCGTAAACGTCTTCGTATTCGCGCTGCCGCCAAGATCGCCGGTGCGGATTTTGTCGATGTTGAGAGTTTCGTCGATCGCTTTGCGCAGCCGCGTGGCTTTGTCGTCGAGCTTGACATGATCGAGCATCATCGCGGCACCCAGCAGTAACGCAGTCGGGTTGGCGATGCCCTTGCCGGCGATGTCGGGCGCGGAGCCATGCACGGCCTCGAAGATCGCAGCGTCGGTGCCGATGTTCGCGCCGGGCGCCATGCCGAGTCCGCCGACCAGTCCGGCGACGAGATCGGAAAGAATGTCGCCGAACAAATTGGTGGTGACGATCACGTCGAATGCCCATGGATTCATCACCAGCTTCATCGAGCAGGCGTCGATGATGATGTCGTCGAAGGCGATCTTGCCCTTGTATTTTTCGTTATAAAGCTCGCGGCCGGCTTCGAGGAAGATGCCGGTGAGCGCCTTCATGATGTTGGCCTTGTGGACGATGGTGATCTTCTTGCGGCCATGCGCGATGGCATATTCAAACGCGTATTCGATCAGCTTGCGGCTGCCTTCGTGCGTGTTCACGCCAGTGGAAATCGCCACCGCATGCGGGTTGCCGTCGATGGCGATGAAGTGCTCGTAACCCATATAAAGCCCTTCGTTGTTTTCGCGCACGACCACCAAATCGATGTTGTCATAGCGGCCGCCGGGCACGATGGTTTTCGCCGGCCGCAGGTTCGCGTAGAGCTTGAATTCCTCGCGCAGACGCACGTTCGAGGAGCGATAGCCGCCGCCGGAAGGCGTTTCCAGCGGGCCTTTCAACGCGAGCCGTGTGCGGCGGATGCTGTCGAGTGTCGCAGTCGGCAAGGGGTTGTCGCAGGCTTTCACGCCGGCGAGTCCGGCCACTTGCGTATCCCATTCAAACGGCGCGTCGAGCGCGGCCAGCACTTCGAGCGTGGCATCCATGATCTCGGGGCCGATGCCGTCGCCGGGAATCAGCGTGGCGGGAATGGGAGTGGTCATTGGGAATCCTTGAGTTTTGAAAAGTGCGGAGGGCGTGCCATCGAGTGCGCAAGACGCGCGCCTATGAATGCAAGCTCAAGACACGGGCAGGTCGGGAAGTTTCAGCGATGAGTCTGCAACTTTGCCGCGCTTGGCACGCGGATGCGCATCGTCATAAACCTTCGCTAGATGTTTCCAGTCGAGCTGCGTATAAATCTGCGTGGTGGCAAGGCTGGCGTGGCCAAGCAATTCCTGCACGGCGCGCAGATCGCCGCTGTTTTCCAACAGATGCGTTGCAAACGAATGACGCAATTTGTGTGGATGCAGATGCGCCGGCAAGCCGGTGCGTGCCGCCCATCGATTCAGCGCGATGCCAATACCGGCGCGGCTCAGGCGGCGTCCGCGCGGGCCGACGAACAAGGCGCGTTCATCGAATGCTGCGAGTTGCGCGCGCGCTTGCAGCCAGCGATCCAAAGCGTCGCGCGCGCGACGACCCACCGGCACGATGCGCTGCTTGCGACCTTTGCCGAGCACGCGCAGTTCATCGGGAAAACCCGTGCTCTGAGCGCCCGCAGGCAGATCGAGCCCGTGCAGTTCGGCGAGTCGCAGCCCGGCCGAATAAAACAGTTCGACCATCGCGTGATCGCGCAGCGGCAGCGCTTCGCCTGGGGTTTGATTCAGCGCCGCGCCCAGCGCATCTGCGGTGATGACTTTCGGCAACACGCGGCTGCCCTTTGGTCCGCGCACGCCAACGGCTGGATTGTGCTGCACCACGCCGAGCTTGAGCGCATGCCGGAACACGCCGCGAATACAGGACAAATAACGCCGCAGCGTCGGCGCCTGCAAACCGTCGCGGTTCTTGCGGGCGATGAAATCCCGCACGATGTGAAGATCGATTTGCAGCGGCGTGGTCAATCCGCGCGTGCGGCAATAGTCGAAGAAAAATCCGCATTCGCGCTGCACCGCCGAATGCGTGGCCGGCGAGGCTTTGCGCTCGACGTACAGGTATTGCAGATAATCGATCAGCAGCGCGTCGAGCGCATCGCGCGCGGCGGCCGAATCGCTCACGCCAGCCTCGCGCGCACCGCGGCGGCGACCAGTTCCGCCACCATTTCGAGGAACAGCTTGCCCTGCCGCGGCTGGAAGCGTTCGGCCTCGCGCGAGCCGAGCGCGATCATGCCGAGATATTTTTCCTTCTCCAGCGGAATCACCGCGGCGGAGGCGATCGTGGCTTCGCACTTCGGAAACAGCAGCTTCGCGCGCGCTTCGTCCAGCGGGCCGCATTCGATCAAGCGCGTGCGGATGAAATTATCGTATGCGCGCACCACCGGCGTATTCGGTTCGAGCGGCGTGATGCCTTCAATATCGTGGCGCTTGTAACTGCTGCCATTGATGCCGATGAAGACGTCGTCGATATCGAAATCCTCGCGCATCGCGCTCTTGAAGGCGATCGCAATCGCCGCCAGAGAAGGTGCGCGGATCAGCGCGCGTGCCAGCTTCAAAACGTGATCGGCGCGACGTTCGTTGGCGCGTGCGGTGTCGATCAATTTTTCGAGCCGCGATTCGAGCCGCGCATTGCGTCCGCGCAGCAGTTCAACCTGGCGCTCGATCAAGGAAACGGCCGAACCGCTGGCATGCGCGAGTTCCAGGCTCTCAAGCAGGTCGGCTTGTTCGACCAGCAATTCCGGATGTTTTTTCAGATAGACAATGACGGCTGCCTTATCCGGCAATTCTTCTACGACGGCATCGCTTTTCGACTCGCTCACTTCGGCCACTCGATGCTCCCTTCAAAAACGGTTTGCGCCGGCCCGGTCATCCATAGCGGCGCATCGCCGCCCTCCCATTGCAGCGCCAGCTTACCGCCGCGCAATGACATTTCCACCTGCGCGCCGAGCAGGCCCCAAAGACGGCCGACCGCCATCGCGCCGCAGGCGCCGCTGCCGCAAGCCAGCGTTTCGCCAGCGCCGCGCTCGAACACGCGAAGCTTCGCATGTGCGGCGTCGACGATCTGCAAAAAACCGGCGTTGACCCGTTGCGGAAATGCAGCGTGCTGCTGCAAAGCTGCGCCGATTTCGGCGACTGGCGCGGTTTCGATATCGTCAGTCAAAATCACTGCATGCGGATTGCCCATGCTGACCGCGCCGCAGCTGAGCCGCGATCCATCGGGCAGGGCGATCGAATAGCGTTCGGCGCGCGCGAAGCCGGCGAGCGGAATGGCGTCGGGTGCAAATTGCGGCACACCGGTATTCACGCGCACGCGGCCATCGGCGAGCGTTTCGAGTTCCAGCACGCTGGTCTGTGTGCGGACTTTTACGCTGGATCTCGCGCTCAGGCCGCGCTCGCGCACGAACCGCGCAACGCAGCGCGAACCGTTCAGGCATTGGCCGGATTCGGAGCCATCGGCGTTGTAGATGCGATAGCCGAAGTCCACATCAGTCGCGGGCGGCGGATCGATTACTAGCACCTGATCACAACCGACGCCGAAATGGCGGTCGGTGAGCCGCGCCAGCAAGGCGGCATTCGGCTGAAAGGCTTGCGCGGTGGCATCGATCACGACGAAATCGTTGCCGAGGCCATGCATTTTGGTGAAGTGCAGAATCATCCGGCAAGGGTACCGGAAGCTCGCGGTGACGCCCTAATTCTGCGGCGGAAATGGAATGCGCGAGGTTGCCGATGCACCGCCGGTTCGTCGCTTGAACGAGCGGATGGCGGTATCTTGACTTGTCCATCTTGCAAATAAGAATTGTTATCAGTAGCATCCACAAACAGAAAGCATTCACATTCAGGTGGTCGTGGGTGAGAAATCCGTGAGTCAACAGGGAATTTCAATGTTGCGATTCAGGCGCGCGCTTACTGGCGTCGCAGTTGCTTTGGCGATGGTCGTCGCGGGCTGCGGCGGCGGTTCCGGTTCGTCGGCCAGCAGCGCTGCGCCGGTGGCGATGTCGCAAGCGGCGACCCTCGGCGAAACCATGTTCCACGATGTGCAATTGTCCGCCTCGGGCAAGCAATCCTGCGGCACCTGCCACGATAAATCGTATGCGTTCGCGGGCAATCCGGCCACCGATAACGGCTTGCCGGTGCCGATCGGCGGCGCGGCGTTCGATCTCACCGGTCTGCGCAACGCGCCTTCGCTGATGTATGCCTCGTTCACGCCGCCGTTCGACCCCAATAATATCGTCGGCGGTTTCTTCCGCGATGGCCGCGCATCGTCGCTGGCGGTGCAGGCCGAGCAGCCGCTCACCACCGTGTTCGAGATGGGCAACAAGGATGCCGCGGAAGTGGTGCAGCGCTTGCAGACGCGGCCTTATCTCGCCGACTTCGTCGCACTCTATGGCGCGGCAGCGCTGAACGATCCGCAAACCGCATTGCAGGATATCGGCAAGGCGATCGCCGCGTACGAAAGCGAAGATCCGGATTTTCATCCGTTCAGTAGCAAGTTCGATTTTTACCAGCAGGGCCTGGCGCAACTGAGTGCGCAGGAACTCAATGGTCTGGCGCTGTTCAACAATCCGGGCAAGGGCAATTGCACCGCGTGCCATCCGAGCCAGCGGCAGGGTTTCGCGCAGAATCCGCTGTTCACCGATTTCAGTTACGACAACATCGGCATTCCGCGCAACTGGAATATTCCGGCGAACTCGCCGAATCCGGTCAGCCCGATCGATGGCACGCCGGAAAATTATGTGGTGCTGCCCACGAATGTGCCGGCCGATTCCGAATATGCCTATTACGATCTAGGGCTCTGCGGCACGCTGCAATCAGCGCCGGACGATCCGCATCCGCGACCGGATTTCAGCACTACCACTTCGCTATGCGGCCAGTTCAAGGTGCCGACGCTGCGCAATATCGCGGTGACTGCGCCGTACTTCCACAACGGCATTTTCAATACGCTGAAGGAAGTGGTCGAGTGGTATGTGACGCGCGATATCAACAGCAATCAGGGCAACAATCCGATCCCCGAATCGAACCCGTATTCGCCGGCCTATCTCGGCACGGATACCTTTTACATTGCAGCGGACGGCACGCCGGATCAATTTCAATACAACGATCTGCCGGTGGATTTCGATGCCAACGTCAACATCGTCGAAGTGCCGTACACGCCGCCGACGTTCCAAGGCGGTCAGGCGCCGACGTTGACCGAAGCCGAGATTGAAGATGTCGTCGCTTTCCTCTGCACGCTAACCGATGGTTTCGATCCGGCTAATCCGGGCGCGTATGTGTTGCCGGCGCAGTGTCAGGCGCAAACCTCAATCGCATCTGCGACTAGCGCGGTTGCAAGCGCCAGTCATTAACGCCGGGCACCGAAACCAGTCATGCACGCAACCGCAATCAATCCCGCTTGATCATCCGACTCAACCAATAAATCATCCGCGATGAACGCAAACCAGATGACCACAAAAATGCCGCCCAAAATGTTGCCGAAAATAATGCTTCCGAAAACTTTCATGGCCACCGGAATCCTCGCGTTTACGATGGCGGCGTCTGCGGCCGATGCGCCGCCGGCAAACGCGGCGACCGATCAGGTTGAACAGCAGATCGACTCTCTATCCCAGCAATTACAGCAATTGAAAGCACAATTGCAGCAGCTGAAATCGCAGAACGAAGCGCTCGCCGAGCAGCAGGCAGCAGCGCCCGCGCAAACGTCTGCGGCAAGCAGTGCAAAGTCCTCGCCGTTCGATAATCTCAGCCTTTGGGGTTATGGCGAGGTGTACTACAACCGCCCGATCCACGACATCCGCGAGACGCAGGCTGATCTCGCGCGCGCGGTGTTCGGCATCGGTTATCGCTTCGACGACCACACGCATTTCAATTCGGAATTCGAGGTCGAGCATGCGGTCAGCTCAGCCAGCGATGTCGGTGAATTCGAGGTCGAACAGTTTTATGTCGATCACCAGTTCACCGACTGGGCCTCTATTGAAGGCGGCCTGTTCCTGATGCCGTTCGGTCTGCTCAACGAGCATCACGAGCCTACACAGTTCTACGGCGTGCAGCGCAACTTTGTCGAGACCTTGATTATTCCGAGCACTTGGCGCGAAGGCGGTTTCGCGTTTCACGGCAACACCAATATCGGCGTGACTTACGCGGCGGGTTTGACCACCGGCATCGATCTCGGCAAATGGGATTTCGCGCCGGAATATCCGCCGTATGCGACCGCGCTGGAACTCGAAGATAACGACGTCGCGCCCTTGCAGGCGACGCATCAGGAACTCGCACTGGCAAACGCCGAGCATCTCGCCGAGTTCCTATCGCTGAGCTACAACGGCTTGCCCGGCCTCACCGTCGGCGGCGCCGTGCTCACCGAAAATGCGGCACCCGTGCCGTCGCCGCCGAACGCGCAATTGACCGGCCATGATCGCGTCACGCTCGGCGAAGTGCATACGCGCTGGACACCCGGCAAATTCGATCTGTCGGCGCTGTATGCGCGCGGTATCATCAGCAATACCGGCGGCGCCAATTTGCAGAATCCCGGCTCGCCAAATCCGATTCCGGCCAAGTTTTATGGCTACTATTTCCAGGGAGCGTATACGGTTTGGCAGAACGCGACGTACCGGATTTCGCCATTCGTGCGCTTCGAGCGTTACGACATGGGCGCTGGTTATGAAGGCACGCAGCCGGATATTCCGAGCGGCCAGGTGCCCTTGTCCGGCACGCCGGGCGACTACGGCACCTATCCGCTGGCCAACGATCGCATCTGGACCTACGGCGCCAATTTTTACGTGACGCCGCATGTCGTCCTCAAGGCCGATTATCAGACCTTTGAAGTCAACCGCGACTTCACACGTTTCGATCTCGGCCTCGGGCTGTATTTCTAGGTTCAACTTCATTCAAGGATCAAGAATGCTGCTGCGTCTCCGCGTCTTCGCCTCGCTGCTGCTGGCCGCCACCGCGGCCGGCGCGGACGAGGCGATCGAAACGCCGGAAGCATTTTTAACCGAAGCTTTCGGTGCGCAGGTGCCCGCACCGCAAACCTTGTGGCTCGACGACAAAGCGCAGGCGCAGATTCGGCCGATCCTGAATCACATTTATCCGCAGGCGCGGCTGCGCTACTGGCGCGTCGGCAATCGCACCGCCTGGATACTCGACGAAACCGGCAAGGAATTTCCGATCACCGCCGGCTTCGTGCTGAAGGATCAAGCGATCGATCTCGCCCGCGTGCTGATCTACCGCGAATCGCGCGGCGATGAAATTCGCTATCCGGCGTTCCTCAAGCAGTTCAATGGCGCCCACCTGGCCAGCGATGGTTTGCAGCCGGCGATCGACGGCATCAGCGGTGCCACGCTTTCCGTCAGCGCGATGCAACGCATGGCGCGCACCGCGCTCACGCTGAATCCACTGGCTGAAACCGCCGCACCGTGAATGGTCGCGGCAGCCGGATGCGGCGTGCGCATCGTCGTCCGCACGCGCCGCCGCTCGGCGCGGTGCTGCGGCATTGGCATCGGCGCATCGGCATCGTCGCCGCGCTGTTCCTGATCTGGCTCGGGCTCAGCGGCGTCGCCTTGAATCAAGAGGTCGCGCTCGGACTCGATACGATTCGTATCGATTGGCCTTGGCTGATGAACTGGTACGGACTGCCGACTTCGCCGCCCCAAACCGGCTGGTTCGTCGATGGCCACTGGCTGATCGCCACCGACGATGGCGCACTGCTGGATGGCGCGCCGCTGCACCCGGATGTGCATGCACCGCTCGGCATCGCCGTCGCCAGCGGCCTGCTGTTCATCGCCACGCGCGACAGCCTGGTGCTGACCACGCCCACCGGCCAGCGCGTCGACGAACTGCGCATGCCACCGTTGCCGATCGCAGCGATCCGCCGCATCGGCAAGCTCGATCACAAAGTCGCCATTCAGGACCTGGATGCTTACGCCAGCACCGATGGCGACCAGTGGTTGCGAGTCGCTGCGGACTCGGTGCAGTGGTCGTCCCCGCAAACCTTGCCCGAAGTCGAGCGTGAACGCGCAGCGCCCTTCGTGCGTCCGCATCTGAATCTCGCGCGAATTCTGGCCGATGCACACAGCGGTCGGCTGCTCGGCCGCTATGGACCGTGGATCATCAATACGGCCGCGCTTGCGGCGATTCTGCTCGCCATCAGTGGCGTCTGGATGGTGTTGCGCAGCAGTCGGCGCCGACATCATCATTAGCCGGCACAGGTATCAACAAAGCGGTCATCCAAGTTGCGCGCTGAACATCAACAAGGCGATGTCTAGCGCCGATCATCTGCGCAATAAACCTGGCGCTGACGTCGCCGGTTTGGGTGAAATTCAGCGCTAATTTCAGCACATCGTCCGGCGGCAGGAATCTCCCGAAAAATTATTGATCCGATTTCGGCGGCTCCAGCTTCCCGCCCTGCTTGATGCAGGAACCTTTAGCGACTTCGATCCATTCATCCGGCTCGTTATCTTTTTTAGCAAGGCCGCCACAGCCGTGTTTTGCGGTTGCACAGGAATTGTTGCCGGCTTTCGCAATGCCATAACAATGATCGCTCGGCCCCGCGAATACCGGCATATTGCCTTGCGCGATGGCGCCGCTTGCGAACAGGTTGGCGACTGCGGAGACGATCAGCGTCCGCGCTTCAGAAGTAAGTTTCATGAACGATCCGGAGTAAGCATAAATAGCTGCGCGTCGATTTTTGCTGAGGAATCAAGCGAGTGGTCAAGCGCGCAATTTTGCTGGATTAACAGCACCGCAGTCCAGATAAGAATCCTTCTAAGGATGTAATCAATTCTTTTAACTACATCGCAAGTAATGATCTTCTATACTGGGCATAGCGAGTAGGGAATTCGATCTTGCGCCTGATCCATAAGCAGCGGTCCGGAGGTTTAGCGCTTTGGCTTGTCCTGGCGGCCTTGTTGCTGCGCGCGATGATTCCGGATGGATTCATGCTGGAGCGGCACGAGGGCACAGGAAGTATTGCGCTCGCTTTCTGCTATGCCAGTCCGCTGGCGAAACTGCGCGCGGATCACGGCGTCCCGTCGACTCAACATGCACATGAACAATGTGCTTTCGCAGCCGCAACCGGCCCCGCACTCCTCGCAGCGAAGATCGAACCGGTTTATGTGCATGGCGACAACACCGGATTGGCAGAACCTTCGGCGCCTTTGCGACTGAGTGATTATCGCAATGGACGACCGCCCGTCCGCGGCCCACCCGTTTTCTCCTGACGCAGTCACGGCTGTCGAAGCCGTTTTCCATTAACTGCTTTTCTGCCGCGATCGCGGCAACGGAGAATAAAGTGTTCATCGAATTCACGCGCGCGCGCGCCGTTCTGGCGTCCGCGCTCTGTAATGCGCTGTTGGTCTGCTCCACGTCTGTATGGGCGGATCGCGCGCAGTCGTTACAGATTTCCAAGGCATGGCTACGCGCAACGCCGCCGGGTGCGTCGGTTGATGCGGGCTACTTCACCCTGCTTAATCACGGCAACAGAACGCTGCGTATCGTCGGTATTCAAACCGCGCTCGCAAAAAGTGCCGAGATTCATCAGTCGTTTGAACGCGACGGGCGCGAACAGATGCGTTCTGTGGAAGGCGGGCTGGCGATTGGCCCAGGTCAAACCGTCGCGCTGACGCCGGGCAGCTATCACCTGATGCTGATGGGACTGGATCACGCATTGGTTGCCGGTACTTCAGGAGTGATCACCTTACTTCTCGATGACGGCTCGAAACTCGTTACGACGATTCCAGTGCTGACCGAATGGCCAGCCACCGAGGGCAAGGAATCGCCATGAGACATGAACAAGTCATCGAGCAACTCCATTCTCACCCTTTCAGAGCAATGAATCGTGTGCAGCAATCGATCGAACAAACCTATATGGAGAACCGTGTAGCCAGAACAAGAGTAAAACGACCTTATCGAAAACTGGTACGTCAAGTGGAGTGGACCTCAGGGCTTCCGACACGCTGTGCAAACGCACTACGCGCGCACGGCTTCACGTCCCGCGATCAGCTGGAACGCGTCACCGAGCAGGCGCTGATGAGAATTCCTCATATCGGTATTCGATCTGTGGCCGATATCTGTAATTGGCTTGGGCGATCTCCTATTGACGCTTTGCTATCCATATCTGATAAGCCCTCAAATGCTGAACCAATCATCGAAGTAACTGTAGTCGAAAACCTTGAGTTTTCGAAATGAATGTGGGCCACTTAACCATGAAACGCCGAGATATCAGTATGCCCAGCTTATTACGAGCAATCCGATTGGCACTCTGGTCGGTCGTGTCGATCTTGTCGGTGATGTTGACGATCCAGACGATCCATTCTCGCAATATCAAACGGATCATGTTCGCGTCTTATCAGATCACTCAAGCACTCGAACCTGCATTTGCTTGCGATAGCGAAATCGATCCAAATCTAAATCCACTCAATGAAGACAATCAGGAGCATCAACTGTGAGAACGTACTGGCTTTTACTGACCTCATTACTTTATTTTAACGCCGCTCATGCCGATTGGGTGCTTGACCCCAGTCAGTCGAGAGTGAACTTCATCTCCACAAAGAATGATCGTATTACTGAGGTGCATCGTTTCAATTCACTCTCGGGCAGCGTATCCAAAAGCGGTGATGCGATACTGACGATAGGACTCGCCAGCGCCGAAACCGGTATCCCGATCCGCAACGAAAGATTGGGTAGCTTGTTCTTCCAGGTCGGCCAATATCCGCAGGCGACCGCGCGGTTGAAGGTGGATGTCGCAGCGGCGAAAGCACTGAAGCCGGGACAGCATGCGATCGTTAATCCCGCTATCTCACTGGATTTACATGGCGTCACCGCGACGCTGCCTGCCGAGTTACGCCTGACCCGTTTGGATAAGCAGGACTGGCTGGTGACTAGCGAGTCTCCATTGATTGTGAATGTATCTCAATTCAATCTGGATGCCGGTCTTGAAGCCTTGCGCGACATCGCCAAACTGCAAGCGATTGCGGCGGGTGTGCCGGTCACTCTGGCGCTGACGTTCGTGGATAAGTATCAATGAATAAGATTCATCGCGCTGGGTCTTATTCCGATCATTCAAGCAAGCTAAGGCCTTAGTAGAGTCGTCATGCCGCTGGCACGTTTTGGCGCAGTGAAGTCACTGCCACCTGCTTTGACTTCAAAAGCTTTTTTGAAACGATCGACATACATGACGGATACCGGTCGTTTATACTGCTTCAACTCACTCGGAGTAAGGTTTTGCGGGCTTTAAGCCGTCAGCGGTCCAATCGTTTAGTTCTCTGGCTCGTTCTGACCAGCGTGTTGTCGCGCGCGCTGATTCCGGCTGGATTCATGCCGAACGTGCATCGCTGGATGCACCAAGGCGGCCTGCTGGTGATATGTCCTCACGGCGATCTGGTGACGCACAAAGCCAGCGGCGGGAGCGCGTCGACTTCCGAGGAGCAATGCCCGTTTGGAGCCGCCGCCGCCGCGGCGTTGCCAAGTTCAAGTGCAGTGCGGACCTTGGTGGCAACGCCCGATGGGTTGCTCGTTGAGCTCAGTGTCGTCAATCCGGAAGGCACATCATCACATCTGCAACCGCCGCCGCGAGGGCCACCCGTTTCCCTTTGATTCGATGCCTGCACGTTGTGGCCCATTCGCGTAAGCGCGGCTGGGTCTCCATTGAATTTCTCGAACAAAGGAACTTGCCGTGTCTCCCTCTCTTCTGCGCTTTACAGCGCTCGCGTTGATTGCTGCACCGCTGACCTCCCAAGCCTGTGCCACTTGCGGTTGCTCATTGAGCGCCGATGCGGCCATGGGGTATTCCGCCACGGCGGGCTGGCGCGTCAATCTTGAATATGACTTCATCGATCAAAATCAGCTTCGCACGGGATACAGCCCGATCTCGCCCGCGCGCGTGGCGGCCATCAACGATGCTGGCGGAGATCAGGAAGTCGAGCGCGGCACCATCAACCGCTATTACACCGCCGGAGTGACCTATAGTCCGAGCGCCAACTGGAGCGGCACGCTTTCAGTGCCTTACATTGATCGCACGCACGAGACTTACGGTAGCGCAATGTCGGACCAGCTCGCGCCTGACGACACGAGTGGCGCGCACAGCGCCGGCTTGGGCGATATCAAGCTTATCGGCAGTTATCAAGGCATCCTTCCCACCCATAATTTCGGATTACAGTTGGGCGTGAAGCTCCCGACCGGTCGCTATGGCGGCCAGAACGTCACGACCGGCAGCACCGTTGGCCGTGACCCGGTGTTTTTCTATAACGGTCCCAACGCCGGTTCGGCACTGGATACCAGCCTCAATCCCGGCACCGGCAGCACCGATCTGATTCTGGGCGCTTATTACTATCAGGCGATCAGCCAGAACTTTGACGCTTTCATCAACACGCAAGTGCAGTTCACGGTTGCGCATGATCTCGATACGCAAGACGCTGATTTTCGTCCGGGCGCCACTGAAAATCTAAGCTTCGGCCTGCGTTACGAGCGTGACCCGCGCTGGGTGCCGCAATTGCAGGTGAATGTGACGCACAAGAGTCCCGATCAGGGTGCGTTGGCCGACAACACCGACACCGCTGGCACCGTGGTGTACTTGAGTCCTGGCATCACCACCGCCCTCGTCAAACAGGTTCATGCCTATGCCTTCGTGCAGCGTCCGGTGTTCAGCGATTTGACCGGCTACCAGGTGTTTCCGCATTGGACCGGAAGCGTCGGCTTGAGCTATGCGTTCTGAAACCAGGCGACCGTTGTCAGGCAACCCGAGTCCACGATCCGGGCCGCGTTCGATCAAGCGTTGCGCCTGGTTTCGGCATGTCGTGTCGGGGTGTCTGGCAGCGGGTCTATCGAACGCGCCCTTGGTCGCGTCTGCGGGCGGGCTGGCCTTGGGCGAGCCCGCCCCTT
>CAJCJH010000039.1 GCA_903970615.1 Rhodospirillales bacterium | reverse complement strand
GACAACATCAAGGTCAACGTCGAACTGATCGCCCCGATTGCGATGGAAGAGCAGGTCCGCTTCGCTATCCGCGAAGGCGGCCGTACCGTCGGTGCGGGTGTGGTGACGAAAATTTTGGCGTAAAGCCCGTTGTTTTCGCGCGCGGACGAAAGTCTGGAAATAACGCGCGAAATCGGTTGCGGTATCCCGGGGGCGTCGATATAATTCGCGCCCCTTAGTTTCGACCCCCCGATTTGTTGCCTGTAAATGGGCTGTTTTTCGGGGCCGTTCTTTAAGACTTGAGTGCAAGCATGGCAGCTACCAGCCAATCGATCCGTATCCGGCTCAAAGCCTTCGATCATCGTTTGATCGACAAATCGGCGCGTGAGATCGTTGAAACCGCGAAGCGCACTGGCGCTGTGGTGCGCGGCCCGATACCGTTGCCGACCCGCAAGGAGCGCTACACCGTGCTGGTGTCGCCGCATGCCGACAAGGACGCGCGTGACCAGTACGAAATCCGTACGCACAAACGTCTGATGCAGATTATCGACCCGACCGAAAAGACTGTGGACGCGCTATCCAAGCTCGATCTGCCGGCCGGCGTCGAAGTCCAGATTCGCGTCAACTAAGGCCGAAGGAGATCGCAATGACCATCGGAATTATTGGACGCAAAGCCGGCATGACCCGCATCTTCACCGAAGCTGGTGAATCGATCCCGGTCACCGTGATCGAATGCGCGCCAAACCGTATTACTCAAGTCAAGACTGTCGAGACCGACGGCTATCGCGCCGTACAGGTCACGCTCGGCGAAAAGAAGCCGAGTCGCGTCAACGCAGCGCTCACCGGCCACTTCAAGAAAGCTGGCGTCGCTGCGGGTCGCGGTCTGTGGGAATTCCGCTTGCACGGCGACGAGGGTAAAGACCTCGCCAACGGCGCGGAACTCAGGGTGGATTCGTTCGATGGCGTCAAGGCCGTCGATGTTACCGGAACCAGCCTCGGCAAAGGTTTTGCCGGTGTGCAGAAGCGCTGGAATTTCGGCGGCGGTCGCCCCAGCCACGGTAACTCGCTGTCGCATCGCGTACCGGGTTCTATCGGTCAGCGCCAGAGTCCGGGCCGTGTGTTCAAGGGCAAGAAGATGGCCGGCCACATGGGCAGCGATCGCGTGACGGCGCTGAACCTCGATCTGGTGAGGATCGATGTCGAGCGCAACCTGTTGCTGGTCAAAGGCGCAGTCCCCGGCCATAAGGGCGCTGATGTCGTCGTGCGTCCGACGGTGAAGTGAGCAAGTCGCAATGGATATCCAATTACATAACAGCAAAGAGACTCTGAACGTGGCCGATGGCCTGTTCGGCGTCGAGTACAACGAGCCGCTGATTCATCAGGTGGTCACTGCATATCTCGCGGGCGGCCGTGCCGGCACCGCGAAGCAGAAGACCAAGGCCGAAGTGCGCGGCGGCGGCAAAAAGCCGTGGAAGCAGAAAGGTACCGGTCAGGCGCGCGCGGGCTCGATTCGCAGCCCGCTGTGGCGCGGTGGCGGCAAGACGCATGCGGCGGTGCCGCGCGATCACAGCCAGAAAGTCAATCGCAAGATGTATCGCGGCGCGCTGCGCTCGATCTTCGCCGAGCTGCATCGTCAGGGTCATCTGGTGATTGCGGATACGTTCACGGTGGATGCGATCAAGACCAAGAGCCTGATCGAAAAGCTGAAGGATGTCGGCGGCAATGACATCCTCATCATCACCGAGAGCGTCGACAAGAATCTGGCGCTTTCCGCACGCAATCTGCATCGCGTCGACGTGCTGGATGTCGCCAGCATCAATCCGGTGGCGCTGCTGTCGTTTGCGAAGGTGCTGGTCACCGCGCCGGCCGTCAAGAAACTGGAGGCCTGGCTGTCATGAGCACTGAAAAAGTGGTTGGCAAGAATGTCAGCGAGCGTCTTTATCAGGTGATCGTCGCGCCGGTGATTTCGGAAAAGAGCACGCGCGCTGCCGAAAAGAGCAATCAGGCCGTGTTCAAAGTGCTGCGTGATGCGCGCAAGCCCGAGATCAAGATCGCGGTCGAGACGCTGTTTAATGTGAAGGTCGAAGGTGTGCGCACTCTCAACGTCAAGGGCAAGACCAAGCGTGTCGGCCAGGCGATCGGTGTGCGTTCGGATTGGAAGAAGGCTTACGTGACGCTAGCGGAAGGTCAGGAAATCGACTTCATGAGCGGCAGCGCCTCGGCTTAAGGAATTTCAGCAATGCCATTACAGACAACCAGACCTACTTCGCCGGGCCGTCGCCACGTCGTCAAGGTCACCACGCCGGATTTGTACAAGGGCGCGCCGCACGGCCCGCTGCTGGAGTCGAAGCATTCGACCGGCGGTCGCAACAATCACGGCCACATGACCACGCGCCACAAAGGCGGCGGTCACAAGCAGACCTATCGCATCATCGATTTCAAGCGCGACAAGGACACCGTTCCTGCTGTCGTCGAGCACATCGAATACGATCCGAACCGCACCGCGCACATCGCGCTGCTGCTGTATCGTGATGGCGAGCGCCGTTACATCATCGCGCCGCGCGGCGTGAAGCCGGGCGATGCGATCCAGTCCGGTTCCGATGCGCCGATCAAACCGGGTAACGCGCTGCCGCTGCGCAATATCCCGATCGGTTCGACGATTCACTGTATCGAGATGCGTCCCGGCAAGGGTGCGCAGATTGCGCGTTCGGCTGGCGCTGCCGTGCAGCTGGTTGCGCGCGAAGGTGCTTACGCCACACTGCGTCTGCGTTCCGGTGAGATGCGCAAGATTCTCGGCGAGTGCCGCGCCGTCATCGGCGAAGTCGGCAACAACGAGAACAACTTGCGGCATTACGGCAAGGCTGGTGCGAAGCGCTGGCTCGGCATTCGTCCAACCGTCCGTGGTGTGGTGATGAATCCGGTCGACCATCCGCACGGCGGTGGTGAGGGCAAATCGGGTCAGGGCAATCCGCATCCGGTTTCGCCGTGGGGCCAGAAAGCCAAGGGTTTGAAGACCCGCAAGAACAAGCGCACGCAGCAGTTCGTCGTCCGCAGCCGTCACAAGAAGTAAGTCACGAGTTAACGAGAGTCCCTCATGCCGCGTTCCGTCAAGAAAGGCCCCTTCATCGATCATCACCTTGCGAAAAAGGTGAGCGATGTGCAGGCGAGCCGCGTCAAGAAGCCGATCAAGACCTGGTCGCGCCGCTCGATGATCACGCCCGATATGGTCGGCCTGACTATCCAGGTGCATAACGGCCGTCAGCATGTGCCGGTGTTCATCACTGAGAATATGGTCAGCCACAAGCTGGGCGAGTTCGCGCCGACGCGCACGTTCAAGGGCCACTCTGGCACCGGCGACAAGAAAACTGCGGCACCTGCGGCGGCTGCCGCACCGGCGCGATAGGAGAACGCAGATGCAAACGCAAGCCGTATTGAAGTTCGTCCGTCTCTCGCCGCAGAAAGGCCGCTTGCTGGCCGACCTCGTGCGCGGCAAGAAGGTCGATGAAGCGCTGAACATTCTCAAGTATTCGCCGCAGCGAGCCGCCGGTATCGTGCGCAAGGTGCTCGAATCCGCCATCGCCAACGCCGAGAACAACGATGGCGCCGATGTCGATGAACTGAAGGTTTCCGCGATCATGGTCGATGAAGGTCCGGTCATGAAGCGCATCCGTCCGCGTGCCAAGGGCCGCGCCGATCGTATTTCCAAGCGCACCAGTCACATCACCGTGCGCGTTGGCGACGGCAAGTAGGAGCGATCAAGTCATGGGTCATAAAGTCAATCCGAACGGCTTCCGCCTAGGCATCACCACGCAGTGGACGTCGAACTGGTACGCCGAAGGGCGTTCGTACGGCGCGCAGCTGCTGAAGGACATTGCCGTGCGCAAGTTCCTCAAGGCCAAGCTGGCAGCAGCTTCAGTGTCGCGTATCCAGATCGACCGCCCGGCGAAGTCTGCGCGCGTGACGATTCACACCGCGCGTCCGGGTATCGTCATCGGCAAGAAAGGCGAGGATATCGAGAAGCTGCGTCAGGAAGTTTCGAAAAAGATGGGCCTGAAGCCGGATATGGTGCATATCTCGGTGGAAGAAATCCGCAAGCCGGAAATCGATGCCCAGCTGATCGCCGAAAGCGTTGCGCAGCAGCTCGAGCGTCGCATCATGTTCCGCCGCGCGATGAAGCGCGCCGTTCAGAATGCGATGCGCCAAGGTGCGGGCGGCATCAAGATTCAAGTCGGCGGCCGTTTGAATGGCGCCGAAATCGCGCGCGTGGAGTGGTACCGCGAAGGCCGCGTGCCTTTGCACACGCTGCGTGCGTACATCGATTACTCGACCGCCGAAGCGAAGACCAACTACGGCGTTATCGGTGTCAAGGTATGGGTATTCAACGGCGAGATTTTTGAAGCGACCAAGCCAGATCGTCCGGAGCGCAAGGACGAGGCGGCTTTGGAAACTGCCGTTTAATTCCCGGGCGCACAGACCAGATTCAGCAGGAGATTCGCTGCCATGATGCAGCCCAAACGAACCAAGTATCGCAAACAGCAAAAAGGCCACAATCGTGGTCTCGCGCAGAACGGCAACAAAGTCAGCTTCGGCGAATTCGGCCTGAAGTCGACCGAGCGCGGCGCGATCACCGCGCGCCAGATCGAAGCTGCGCGTCGCGTCATCACGCGCTTCGTCAAGCGTGGCGGCAAGATGTGGATTCGTATTTTCCCCGACGTTCCGGTCACTCGTAAGCCGCTCGAAGTTCGAATGGGTTCGGGCAAGGGCAACGTCGAATGGTGGGTCGCCAAGATCCAGCCGGGCAAGATGCTTTATGAACTGGAAGGCGTCACCGAAGCTGAAGCACGCGAGGCGTTCCGTCTGGCCTCTGCCAAGCTTTGCGTGAAGACCACTTTCGTGCAGCGGACGATCCTCTGATGAGCACTGAATTTTTGAAAGACATCCGTGCGAAGTCGGAAGCGGAACTAAAAACCGAGCTGGCTGCGCTGCGCAAGGAGCAGTTCAACCTGCGCATGTCGAAAGCGATGGGTCAGATGAACCAGTCGCATCTGGTCACCGTCGTGCGCAAGAAGATCGCAAAAGTGAAGACCGTCATGCAGCAGCAGGCGATAGCCAAGGCGAAAGCGTCATGAGTGAAGAAATCAGCAAAACCGTTGAAGCCAAGGCACAGCGCCGCATCGTCGGCCGCGTGTTGAGCAGCAAGGCCGACAAGACGATTACCGTCGCCGTCGAGCGCAGCGTCAAGCATCCGGTTTACGGCAAGTACGTGCGCAAAACCACCAAGCTGCATGCGCACGATGAAAACAATGAAAGCCACGAAGGTGATCTCGTGGCCGTGGTCGAAACCCGCCCGCTGTCGCGCACCAAACACCACAAGCTGGTGCAGGTGATCGAACGCGCCAGCGCCCTGCAGCAGAAGGAAGCGGCCGCTGCGGCCGCACTCACGCCGGGAGGCTAAGCCATGGTCCAACAGGAATCGATGTTGATTGCCGCGGATAACAGCGGCGCCAAGCTGGTTCAGGTGATCCGCGTCTGTGGCAGCACCCATCGCCAATTCGCCGGCATCGGCGACGTTATCAAGGTCACCGTGAAGGATGCGATCCCGCGCGGCAAGGTCAAGAAAGGAGAAGTGCATGATGCCGTTGTCGTCCGCACCCGCAAGGGCGTGCGCCGTCCGGATGGCTCGCTGATCCGTTTCGACACCAATGCCGCCGTACTGCTGACCTCGAAGATGGAGCCGATCGGCACCCGCATCTTCGGGCCGGTGACGCGCGAATTGCGTGAGCGTTTCATGCGCATCATTTCGCTCGCCCCCGAAGTTCTGTAGTAGAGGAATCAGTCATGCAAAAAATCAAGAAGGGCGACGATGTCGTCGTCATCACCGGCAAGGACAAGGGCCGTCGCGGCACGGTCTCGCAGGTGTTGGCCGGCAAGCTGATTGTCGAAGGCATCAACATCGCCAAAAAGCACACCAAGGGCGACCCGAACTCCGGTACCGCGGGCGGCATCGTCGAAAAGGAAATGCCGATCGACACCTCCAATGTTGCGTTGTGGAATGCGCGCGCGAAGGATGGCAAGGGTGGTGCGGATCGCGTCGGAATCAAGTTCATCGGCGAAGGCGAGAACCGCAAGAAAGTGCGCTTCTTCAAGTCGAATCAAGAAGTGTTGGATGCGTGAAATGACCGCTAACCTGCAAACGTATTATCAGAAAACCGTGGCGCCAACGCTGCAGAAGAAGTTTGAATGCAGCGTGATGGCGGTGCCACGCATCACCAAGATCACGCTCAACATGGGCGTGGGCGAGGCGACGTCGGACAAGAAAGTCATCGAGCACGCCGTGTCGGACATGACCGCGATCGCCGGCCAGAAGCCGGTGGTCACCAAGTCGCGTCTGTCGATTGCTGGGTTCAAGGTGCGCGAGAATTATCCGGTCGGCGTAAAGGTCACACTGCGCCGCGAGCGCATGTACGAATTCCTCGAACGCCTGGTGTCGATCGCACTGCCGCGTATCCGCGATTTCCGTGGCCTCAAGGCCACCGGTTTCGATGGCCAAGGCAATTACAACTTCGGCATCACCGAACAGATCATTTTCCCGGAAATCGACTACGACAAAGTCGATCAGATCCGCGGCATGAATATCACCATTACCACCACCGCGAAGACGGATGCGGAAGGGCGAGCGCTGCTCGAAGCCTTCAGTTTTCCGTTCCGCAAGTAAGCTTGAGCGAGCATCGTCATGGCTAAACGCAACATGATCAACCGCGAGGTCAAGCGACTCAAGCTGGCCAAGCAGCATTCCAAGAAGCGCCTCGCGCTGAAGGAAATCCTGAATTCGGTGGAAGCCGGATTCGATGAAAAGCAGGCCGCTTCGGTGGCGTTGCAGAAGTTGCCGCGCGATTCCTCGAAGTCGCGTCAGCGCAACCGCTGCTCGATCACCGGCCGTTCGCGCGGCGTGTATCGCAAGTTCGGTCTGTCGCGCATGAAGCTGCGCGAAACCGCAATGCGCGGCGAAATTCCGGGCCTCAAGCTGGCCAGCTGGTGAGATAGAACATGAGCATTAACGATCCTATTGGCGACTTCCTGACCCGCATCCGCAACGGTCAGCAGGCACGCAAGAAAACCATCCTGTCGCCGTCGTCGAAGCAGCGCGAAGCGGTTGCCGCCGTGCTCAAGCAGGAAGGCTATATCGCCGATTTTTCGGTGAAAGCCGACGGCAACAAGAAAGTGATGACGGTCACGCTGAAATATTTCGATGGCAAGCCGGTGATCGAGCGTATCGATCGCATCAGCACGCCGAGCTTGCGCGTGTACAAGGACAGCAGCTCGCTGCCGAAAGTGCTTGGTGGTTTGGGCGTGGCGCTGATCTCGACGTCCTCGGGCGTAGTGACGGATCGCGCTGCCCGCGCGGCCGGTCACGGCGGCGAAATCATTTGCTACGTGGCTTAACGCACGCTCAGGAGATAAGCCATGTCAAGAGTCGCAAAAATGCCGGTGAAGATTCCGGCCGGTGTACAGATCACTCCCGAAGCGGGTGCAGTCACCGTGAAAGGCGTGAAAGCCTCGCTGCATCTGGTGCTGCCGAAGTCGGTGCAGATCGAAATCAAGGATGGCCACGCGACGGTCGTTGCCGATTCCGTGAAAGCCGATCCGGCGATGTCCGGCACCGTGCGGGCGCTGATCAACAACATGGTTGATGGCGTCACCAAAGGCTACGAAAAGCGCCTCGCGCTGGTCGGGGTCGGTTATCGCGCGGCGGTTGCCGGCAAGAAGCTGAACCTGAGCTTGGGTTTTTCGCACCCGGTTGAATTTCCGATTCCGGAAGGCATCAGCGTGGAAACGCCGACGCAGACCGAAATCATCATCAAGGGCGCCGACAAGCAGCTGGTCGGTTTGTGCGCGGCCAAGATTCGCGGCTATCGTCCGCCGGAGCCTTACAAGGGCAAGGGCGTGCGCTATCTTGGCGAGAAGGTCGTGATGAAGGAAGCGAAGAAGAAATAAGTTGAGTTGATGCCATGAGCCCGAAAAAAACATCCCGTCTGCGCCGCGCCTTGCGCGCCCGCTCCAAGATCCGCGAGCTGGGTGCGGTGCGCCTGTCGATCCATCGCACGCCGCAGCATATTTATGCGCAGCTGATCGCGGCCGATGCCGGCACCACGCTAGCGTCCGCATCGACTGTCGAGAAGACGCTCGCCGAAGGCCTCAAGGCCACCGGCAACGTCGAGGCCGCGAAGAAAGTCGGCGCTGCGATCGCCGAGCGCGCCAAGGCCGCCGGCATCACCACCGTCGCGTTCGATCGTTCCGGTTATCAATTTCATGGCCGCGTGAAAGCGCTGGCCGATGCGGCGCGCGAAGGCGGCCTGGAGTTTTAAGCAATGCCATCCAATCATCAATACGACGACGGCCAAGCCGGCGATTTCAAGGAAAAGCTGGTCTCCGTCAACCGTGTGTCGAAAACGGTCAAGGGCGGCAAGCAATTCGCGTTCGCTGCGTTGACGGTAGTCGGTGACGGAGCGGGCAAGGTCGGCTTCGGTTACGGCAAGGCGCGTGAAGTGCCGGTCGCTATCCAGAAGGCGATGGAGCGCGCACGCAAGAACATGATTGCGGTGCCGCTGCGCGGCCTGACCTTGCAGCACGAAATCTGGGGCACGCACGGCGCCACCCGCGTGTTCATGAAGCCGGCTTCCGACGGTACTGGCGTTATTGCCGGTGGCGCGATGCGCGCGGTGTTCGAGGTTGCCGGCGTGCAGAACGTACTGGCGAAGTCGTTCGGCTCGCGCAATTCGATCAACGTCGTGCGTGCAACGGTCGATGCGCTGCAGCGCATGAACCAGCCTTCCGATATCGCCGCCAAGCGCGGCAAGAGCCTCGAAGAAATTCTCGGCTAAGCGAGCGCGAACCCATGACTGTGAAGAAAGAATCTGCTGTGAAGGAAATCCGCGTGACGCTGGTGCGCAGCATTTTCGGCCGCCTGAAGAACCATCGTGATTGCGTGCATGGCTTGGGCCTGACCCGCATGCACCAGACGGTGCAGCTGAAGGCGACGCCGGAAAATATGGGCATGGTGCATAAAGTTGCCTTCATGCTGAAGGTTGAAGAAGCCTGATTCGTCGCCAAGACGAGCAGGCCATAGAGAGTTGAGAGCGCAACGATGAAACTGAATACGATCAAACCGGCGGAAGGTGCGAAGACCGAGCGCGTGCGCGTCGGCCGCGGCATCGGTTCCGGCATGGGCAAGACGGCCGGCCGCGGACATAAAGGTCAGCGTGCGCGCAAGGGCGGCCGCGGCAAGGTCGGTTTTGAAGGCGGCCAGATGCCGATTCAGCGCCGTCTGCCGAAGCGCGGTTTCGTCTCGGCGATCGCACGCACATCGGCGGAAGTGCGCTTGTCGGATCTGGAGAAAATCAAGGATGTCGAGATCGATCTCGGTGTGCTGAAGAACGCGGGCATCGTTCCAGCGCAGACGCTGCAAGCCAAGCTGATCAAATCCGGCAAGTTGACGCGCAAGGTTGCCATCACCGGCATCGGCGTCACCAAGGGCGCACGCGAAGCGGTTACGGCTGCCGGCGGCAGCATCGCTTAATCGAGCCAACGCGCAGCGGAACGCAAAATGGCCAACGGACCCAGCGGTGCAGGCGGAATGATGCCGGACCTCTCCAAGATCGGGGAAGTGCGCAATCGTCTGCTGTTCCTGCTCGGCGCGCTCGTCGTTTATCGCATCGGCTCATTCATTCCGGTGCCGGGTATCGATCCGTCCAAGCTGGCGGCGCTGTTCGATCAGCAAAAGGGCACTATCCTCGACATGTTCAACATGTTCTCGGGTGGCGCACTGCATCGTCTGTCGATCTTCGCGCTCGGCGTGATGCCATACATTTCCGCGTCGATCATCGTGCAGTTGATGGCTTCGGTGCTGCCGCAGTTGAAAGAGCTGCGCAAGGAAGGCGAATCAGGCAAGCGCAAGCTGACGATGTATACGCGCTACGGCACGCTCGGCTTGGCGACGTTTCAGTCCGTCGGTGCGGCACTCGCGCTGCAAAAATCCGGTGTGGCGCTGGCGCCCGGTTTCGGCTTCGTTTTCACTGCGGCTATCGCGCTGGTCACCGGCACGATGTTCCTGATGTGGCTGGGCGAGCAGATCACCGAGCGCGGCATCGGCAACGGCATGTCGATGATTATTTTCTCCGGCATCGTGGCCGGCATGCCCCGCGCCATCGGTGCGACTGCGCAGCTGGTCAGTGAAGGCTCGCTGAATCCGGTTGTCGTCATACTGATCTTCGCGTTGGTGCTCGGTGTGACCCTGTTCGTGGTGTTCGTCGAACGCGCACAGCGCCGCATTCCGATTCATCATGCGCGACGTCAGCAAGGTCGCCGGCTGTTCGCGGCACAGACTCAGCATCTGCCGCTGAAGCTGAATATGTCGGGCGTGATCCCGCCGATTTTCGCTTCGTCGATCATCCTATTTCCGGCCACCGTGATCCGTTTCTTCGGCGATTCGGCACAGGGCGGTTTCCTGCAGCGCGTCTCCAATGCCTTGTCGCCCGGCGAAGCGCTGTACACGGTGCTGTACGCCGCGCTAATTATTTTCTTCTGCTTTTTCTATACCGCACTGGTGTTCGATTCGCGCGAAACTTCCGAGAATCTGAAGAAGTCGGGCGCGTTCATTCCCGGTGTGCGTCCTGGTTTGATGACCGGTCGCTACATCGATCAGGTGCTGACGCGCCTCACCGTCGCCGGTTCGCTGTACATCACTGCGGTCTGTCTGGTACCGGAAATTTTCGTCAATTATTTTCATGTGCCGTTTTCGTTTGGCGGCACGTCGCTGTTGATTACCGTGGTCGTGGTAATGGATTTCATGGCGCAGCTGCAGGCGCACCTGATGTCGCATCAATACGAGGGCTTGCTGAAAAAGGCAAACCTCAAGTCGCTCAGCCGCGCCGGCTCCGCCCGCTAACGCGCAATCGAGTTTAGCCAGTTTTAGGTCGAGGTTTTGTCATGAAAGTCCGTGCTTCCGTCAAAAAGATTTGCCGTAACTGCAAGGTCGTGCGCCGCAACGGCGTTGTGCGCGTAATTTGCAGCGACCTGCGCCACAAGCAGCGCCAAGGCTGAGAGTCGCCACGCATCAATGGTCCTGCGTTAAGTCGCGCTGCGGGATCAGATATCGGGCAGGCCGTCGTAGCAGAAACGCAGTTGCGGCAGAATTGAAAGATTTCAGATTGTAGGAAGCACCGGATTCTCGTTATACTATTCGGCTTCCTGCGTCACTTCGCTTTAACCTTAGAGAGATTCATCGAATGGCACGTATCGCGGGCGTCAATGTCCCGGCCAACAAGCACACCGTGATCGCAATTCAGTCGATCTATGGTATCGGCGCCACGCGCGCCAAAAAGATTTGTTCGGCTGCAAAAGTCAATCCGGCGGTGGCGATCAAGACGCTCACCGAAGGCGAACTCGATCTGCTGCGCGCGGAAATCGCCAAGTACACGGTCGAAGGCGATCTGCGCCGCGAAGTGTCGATGAGCATCAAGCGGCTGATGGACATGGGTTGCTACCGCGGCCAGCGTCATCGCCGTGGCCTGCCGGTGCGGGGTCAGCGGACTCGTACCAATGCGCGCACCCGCAAGGGCCCGCGTAAAGCGATCCGCAAAACCTGATCACGCAAGCATCACTGACGAAGTCAAGAATTCATGGCAACTCCCGATACCAGCAAGGCCCGCAAGCGCGTCAAGAAGAATGTTTCTGATGCTGTTGCGCACATCCACGCTTCCTTCAACAACACGATCGTTTCGATCACCGATCGCCAAGGCAATGCCTTGTCTTGGTGTACGGCGGGCTCCTGTGGCTTCAAGGGTTCGCGCAAGTCGACTCCGTTCGCCGCGCAGGTTGCGGCCGAGCGCGCCGCAACCGCTGCGGCCGAGCATGGCGTGAAGAACCTGGAAGTGCGCATCACCGGCCCCGGCCCTGGCCGCGAGTCGGCGGTTCGTTCGCTGAATGCGGCGGGTTTCAAGGTCACCAATATCACCGACGTAACGCCGATTCCGCATAACGGCTGCCGTCCCGCCAAACGCCGTCGCGTTTAAGAGGATTTTTCAAGATGGCTCGTTATATCGGACCCAAGTGCAAGCTTTCCCGTCGCGTCGGCATGGATCTGCTGCTGAAAAGCCGCGGCCGTTCGCTCGAAACCAAGTGCAAGCTGGATACACCGCCCGGCCAGCACGGCGCGCGCAAGCCGCGTCTGTCGGATTACGCCCTGCAGCTACGCGAAAAGCAGAAGCTGAAGCAGATGTATGGCGTGCTCGAACGCCAGTTCCGCAACTATTATCACAAGGCGACCAAGACCAAGGGCGCCACTGGCACCATTCTGCTGCGCCTGCTGGAACAGCGTCTGGATAACGTCGTCTACCGCATGGGCTTTTCCGCCACGCGCGCCGAGGCGCGTCAGCTGGTCGGTCACAAAGGCGTGTTGGTCAACGGCAAGCCGGTGAACATTCCTTCGTACAGCGTGCAGGTTGGTGATGTGGTGGAAATCCGCGAGAAATCGCGCACGCAGACTCGCATTGCCTCGTCCTTGTCGATCGCCGCGCAGATCGGTTTCCCGGAATGGGTTGAAGTCGACGAGAAAGGCTTCAAGGGCACGTTCAAGTCGCTGCCCGAGCGCGAGCAGATCGTGCCGGACATCAACGAGAACCTGGTCGTCGAGTTGTATTCCAAGTAAGCGTCTGCTCCGGACTTTTTCCGGGGCGAGCCAGTTCGCCGCGCGCATCGCGTGGCCACTAATGAGGTAGATCATGTCGTCATCGATTTCCGATTTTCTCAAGCCGCGTGTCGTCGAAGTTGAGCCGGTCTCCGCTAATCGCGCGCGCATTACGCTCGAACCGCTGGAACGCGGCTTCGGCCATACGCTTGGCAACGCCCTGCGCCGCATTTTGTTGTCTTCGATTCCGGGCGCTGCCTTGACCGAAGCCCAGATCGAAGGCGTCGTGCATGAATACAGTGCGATCGAAGGTGTGCAGGAAGATGTCATCGATATCCTGCTCAACGTCAAGAACGTCGCACTGCGCATGTCGGCACGCGAAAGCGCCACGCTGAAAATTGAAAAATCCGGCAAAGGCCCGGTCACCGCCGCAGATATCCAGCTCGATCACGATGTCGAAATCGTCAATCCGGATCTGGTCATCGCCAATCTCACCGGCGGCAAGCTCAGCATTACGCTCAAAGCCACGCGTGGCCGCGGTTATCAGCCGGCAGTGGCGCGTCAGGTCGGCGACGAAGAAGGCCGCGCCATTGGCTCGCTGCAACTGGATGCGTCTTACAGCCCAGTGCGCCGCGTCAGCTACAGCGTCGAGCGCGCGCGCGTCGAACAGCGCACCGATCTCGACAAGCTGATTCTCGATGTCGATACCAACGGCGGTATTGATCCTGCCGAAGCCGTGCGCATGGCCGCACGCATTCTGCGCGATCAGCTGTCGGTGTTCGTCGATCTGGAAGGAGAAGAGCAGACCGTCAGCGCACCTGGCAAGCAGGAGCTCAATCCTATCCTGCTCCGCCCGATCGACGATCTCGAACTCGGCGTGCGCTCCACTAACTGCCTGAAAGCCGAAAATGTTTACTACATCGGCGATCTCGTGCAGCGTAGCGAAGCCGAATTGATGAAGACGCCGAACCTCGGCAAGAAGTCCTTGAACGAGATCAAGGAAGCCCTGAAAACCCACGAACTCGAACTCGGCATGAAGCTGGACAACTGGTCCACGCCGAAAGTCGCCGCTTGAAGATCGCCACGCAATTGAATTGGCGGGAGCCTAACCATGCGTCATAAAGTCGCCGGCCGTCGTCTTGGCCGCACCACCAGCCACCGCAAGGCGGATTTCCAGAACATGACGGCGTCGCTGATCCAGCACGAGCTGATCCGCACTACCGTGCCGAAAGCCAAGGAACTGCGCCGCTTCGCCGAGCCGCTGATCACGCGCGCCAAGGAAGACAGCCTGGCCAATCGCCGCCTGACGTTCGATCGCCTGCGCAATCGTGATGCCGTTCAAAAGCTGTTCAACGTCCTCGGCCCGCGCTACCAAGGCCGTCCCGGTGGTTATCTGCGAATCCTGCGTTGCGGCTTCCGCCCCGGCGACAGTGCGCCGATGGCTTATGTGGAGTTGGTGGATCGTCCGGCTGCCACCGAAACCGAGGCACCGGAGGCCTGAGACATCCCTATCCGCAGGTGTGAGTTTGAAAAAAGGGCGTTCAGGCGCCCTTTTTGTTTTTGAGTTTTCCTGCCTTATGAAGGCAAGCGCTTGTTCCGGCCTATTTCCCGCTTATGCCGCCACCACCACGACCATAAATACTCATTTGAGATTCGGTCTGGGAGTGCTCATCAGACGCTTCATCATCCGAAGCACATATCGTTCTGGTGCGAATCAAGGAACCAGTTTCGCGATCGGTTTGGCAGGTTCTGGGCGCTTTAACAGGCGCCGCGTCGACGGCCACAGCCTGTGGCGTTTCGGTGGGAGCAACACCCGCCGCGGCGATACCAGGGATAGTTTGAACCGTCGTACCTGTTGCGCATCCGGAAGCAGTCAACAAAGCGACAGCGACTACCAACGCGGATATTGATTTTGTGTACATGATGAAATCTCCTGAATTTGAGTCTACCGCTCACGAGTTTCCTGCCCCGCAGAAAATCGAAAAAAACCGGCGGTCAATGAATGTAGCACGGTGCAAAATTGGCGCCAGTCAGGATTCAGCTTGCCGACCAGCTTCGCTTGCCGGCAGATCAAAGGTGGATCATTCTTCCGCAATATTCTTGCGAAGTCTTTGAATGGAGCGCCAAGTACAAGCACTGCTGTCACAAAAGCTGTCTGAGGCGCGAAAGAAAGTTGCGGGCAGCCCGGCCGCCGCCATCAGCGGCTACAAGGAAGTCTTGGCGATTGATCCAGGCAACATCGAAGCGCTGCGTTTTCTCGCGTTCGATGCTCTGCAACGCGGTGATTCGGCCAATGCAGTCGAATGTCTTCGTAATGCTTTAGACGTCAACAAGACCAGCGCTCAACTATGGTGCGACCTCGGACTCGTGCAGCAGATGCAGGGTGACCTTGTTGGTTCAGCTCAGTCGATGCAGCAGGCTTTGATTCTTGAACCGGATTTTTTTATCGCACGATTGCACCTCGGTACAGTCCAGGAGCAGCAAGGACAAAGATTTAACGCCTTGACCAGCTATTTCCGTGCAATCGCAGCGGCACAAAGTCGAGGGCTTTGGGTTGACGAAGCCAGCACACCGATCCAGCTGCGCCGTAAGCTGGGTCGTGCAATGCGTTTCCTGGCGCGGTTCCGTGAGCAGGTTTTATCCGAAACGATGCTCAGGCTGTCGCAACAATATGGTGCAGATGAGATGCGCCGGGTCGAACAGTTTCTCGCCATTTTGCTGGAAAAGATGGCCCCGGATTA
>CAJCJH010000038.1 GCA_903970615.1 Rhodospirillales bacterium | reverse complement strand
GTCGGCACTTTCAAGGCTGCCGGGCTCACTGCCGCAGAGCTTCGTGACTACATTACGCAGCATATCAGCCGCGTTGTGCACGACCCTCAGGTGGATGTGCGGGTGATCAACTTTCGTGCGGATCGGATCGAGGTTACTGGCGAAGTCGTTAAACCGTCCACGATCGATCTGGACGACACGCCCAAAGGCGTCATCCAGGCCATCGACGCTTGTGGCGGGCTTACCGCAAACGCAAGCCGGCGTCGCCTGCTGCTGGAGCGGGCGGGCGTCATTCACGAAATCGATCTCGCGGGTTTGCTCTCCGGGTCGCGGATCGTGCCCAACCCGGCATTGCTTCCCGGTGACGTGCTGCATGTGCCCGATCAGTCATCCGATCAGGTATTCGTTCTGGGCGCGGTGGGCACGCAGGCGCCCGTGATCCTGCAGCAGAATTCGGAGTCTGTCGTCGCAGCCTTGACCAAGGCTGGAGGCATCAACAACACGACCGGCAAAGCCAAAGGCTTGCTGGTGTTTCGGCCGCACCGCGATGCCGACCATAAACTCGCTTCCACCGTATTCGTTCTCGACCTGTCGCGCCCAGAGGGATTATTGCTTGCGAGCGGGTTCAACTTGATGCCGGGCGATGTTCTTTACGTCAAGGCAACGGCGTTTGCAGAATACAATTCGATCATCAACGACTTGCTGCCGACGATCACGGCAATATTCCAGCTGGCGGAATTGAATTCACTCTCGCATTAGTCGCCAGCATAGAAGCGAGAGATGATCGATCGCACTTGTCAGTTCATGGAACGAAACTCCTGTCAGTGCTGCCGGCTGATTTTTAATTTTTCGGCGGAGATGACCGCAATGTCTGAGCGAAAACGCTGGAGCCCGCATGCAGGACGTTAGTACACAGCAAGGCGATGTGATGGGTGGCGCCCCCGAGGAAGAAATCGATTTCCGGCAGTTCGCCGGTGTACTTTGGGCCGGCCGCTGGCTGGCCGCCCTGATTGCCGGTGTGATCATTCTGGTCGGCGGCTTCTTCATTTTTCTGATGCCGCCGGTGTATCAAGCCGATGCCACGGTACAGGTCGAAGACCGCAGTTCGAAAGGGGCAGCGAATGCGGTCAACATGCAGGGTCTGATCAACGGAGGCAACAGCCAGGCTGAAGCTGAAATACAGATTCTCACCAGCCGCATGATCCTGTCGCAGGTGGTGCAGGCGCTGAATCTGGAGATTTCGGCGGTGCCGAACTACTTCCCGGTCGTCGGCGCCGCCATCGCCAGACGGTATCACGGCGGCGACGTTGCAAAGCCGTGGTTCGGCCTGTCGCGTTACGCTTGGGGCGGAGAAAGTATTCAATTATCGACGCTGAATATTCCAGACGAACTCGCGGGCACCGGAGCGCTGGTCCTGCGAGTGACCGACTCCGGATACTCGATTTTCGGCGACGGCGGCAGAAAACTGATCGACGGCAAGATTGGAGAAACGGCGAGCGCGACATTTCCCTCGGGCAATCTGGAAATCTTCGTCCGTTCGCTGAAGGGACGGCCCGGTGAGGACTTTTTCATTTCCCGCATCCCGACCAAATATGTGCTGGATGGCCTCCAGGCTGGCTTGAGCGTGCTGGAACTAGGCAAGAAATCCGGTGTGATCCAGCTTACCTTTCAGGGTTCAAGCGCGAACTATGTGGTCCAAGTACTGGACGAAATCGAGAAGGCCTATGTTCGGCAGAATGTCGAACGCCGGTCGGCGGAAGCACAGCAATCACTGGAATTCCTGAAATCACAATTGCCGGAGGCGCGGGCGAAAATGTCTGCGGCGCAGAGCAAGCTCAATTCTTACCAGGAACTGCGCGGCTCGGTTGACGTGACCGAGGAAACCGCCGGCGTGCTGCGTCAGACGGTCGATCTGGATACCAAGCGGCTCGAGTTGGAACAGGCTCGCCAGCAAGCGCTGCAGCGCTTTACGCCGCAACACCCGTCTGTGGTCGCGCTGGACGAGCAGCTGCAATTGTTGACCAAGCAGCAAGGCAAAATGCAGGGCGAAATCGGCAAGCTGCCGAAAACCCAGCAGGAGATTTTAAGTCTCACCAACGATCTCAAGGTCAGCACCCAGCTTTATACCGACATGCTGGATACCATCCAGCAATTACAGGTGACGGAAGCCGGCACTATCGGCAACGTCCGTGTCATCGACCGTCCGCTGCGGCCGCTACTGCCTTCCAAACCCAAGCGCGCACTGCTGCTCGCCGCCGTTGTGATCATGGCCTTGATTCTTTCCTGCGGCATCGTGCTGATGCGCCATCTGCTGCGTCATGGCGTTGAAGATCCGATCGAAGTCGAACGCGAATTCGGCTTGGCCACATACGCAACCATTCCCTTTGCAACCGAACAGCGCCAATTGTGGCGTCGCGACGGCGGCAGGGTCCAACCCCTATTGGCAGTCCGTTCGCCATCAGTGCCCGCAGTGGAAGCGTTGCGCAGCCTTCGGACGTCGCTGCATTTCGCCATGCTCGAAGCTCCGAACAATATCGTCATGCTCACCGGCCCATCGCCGGGCCTGGGGAAAACTTTCGTCTCCGCCAATCTCGGCGTAGTGCTGGCCAGCGCTGGCAAAACGGTACTGACGATCGATGCAGATCTTCGGCGCGGGCGTCTGCATGAATATTTCGGCTTGGTCAGCCATCCCGGACTTTCAGACTATATCGCC
>CAJCJH010000037.1 GCA_903970615.1 Rhodospirillales bacterium | reverse complement strand
GGCGGCTCGCATTGCGCCTGGATCGGCAGTCCGCCCGAGAAGCCGGAATGGTTGACGGTGGCGGCCTTCACCGCGAACGCGCTTTCGCACAATATCTGCGCGCCACGATCGGTGAAGTTCGGTGTACCAGTGGTCATCACCATGTGCTTGATGCCATCGAGCAGCACGCTGGCGCGCGCAACTTCGGCCAACTGTTCCGGCGTTTTTCGATTGATGGTGCGGCCGCCGGCGAGCGATTCGCCGATCGCGCAGAACTGGCAGGAGGTGCTGCGCCTGCCATAGCGGATGCAGGTTTGCAGGACCGTGGTCGCCAATACATCTGAACCGTGCAGCTGAGCGATTTTCCAGTACGGCACACCATCGAAGGTTTGCAGTCTGTAGAAGCGCGGCTGGCGCGGAAAGCTGATTGCGGCGATCGGTTTCCCATCGCGCGTAAGCGTGCTGCCAAGTTCGGTGCCGGAGGCTAAAAACGGTGAGTCCTTCGCACTGTGGGTATGTACCGGGACCATGATGGTGCGGCCATCGACAGTGACCGCCTTGTGATCCGATGGACCTGCACCGCCACGACGGCTCGATGCCCCGACATCCGGTTCGGCCAGCCGCAGACCCAGCGATTGCAGTTCGGTAAGGAGTTGCTGATTACGATTATTCGTAGTGTTCGTGGTATCCATATTGTTCAGTCTCCTTGCAGAAACTCCAGAGCATTTGTTGAGAGTGAATCGGATAATACTGGTGGTGTAGACGATGACCCGAAAGAGGATGTTAGTGAGGATGTCACAGGAGACATTGGCGATACGTTTTGCGCATGCATGGGTGCCGTTACGCGATCATCCAGATTCAGGCTGAGCAGTTCCGGGCGCGAGTAATGACCCACCGAATCCATCATGCGCTTGCGCTTGGTGATGAGTTTCATATCGAGATCCGCGATGACCATGCCGGGGCCATCTTCAGCATGCATCGGCGGTGCCAGATGCACGCCTTCCGGCGAAATGATGGCGGTATAGCAGCCGCCGCGAAAGGCTTTTTCCAAGGCGGGCGTCGGCGCTTGCGAAACGATCTGTTCTTCACTAAGCCAGGCAGTGGCGTTGACGACGAAGCAGCCGGATTCGAGCGCGTGATGCCGCATTGTGACTTCCATCTGATCGGAAAAAATCGGCCCGACCAGCGAACCCGGAAACTGGCTGCAATGAATCTGTTCGTGCTGCGTCATCAGCGCATAGCGCGCCAAGGGGTTGTAATGTTCCCAGCAGGCGAGCGCGCCGACGCGGCCGACGACGGTATCCACTACCTTCAAACCACTGCCGTCGCCCATGCCCCAGATCATCCGTTCGTGATAGGTCGGCGTGATCTTGCGGCGCTTTAGTAGCAGGCTACCGTCGGCATCGAAAATGAGTTGCGCGTTGTAAAGCGTGCCGTGATCACGCTCGTTGACGCCGAGTACGACGACGACGCCAAACTTGCGCGCCGCCGCCGAGATCGACTCTGTCATCGGCCCTGGAATACTCGGCGATTGCTCATACAGTCGTAAATGCGCCGGACCCATCGAAACTGCCGGCGTGACGAATGAAAAGTAAGGGTAGTACGGCACAACTGTTTCCGGGAAAACCATCAGCCGCACGCCCTTTGCTGCCGCATCCGCAATCGCCTGCAGCACTTTTTCGATGGTGCCATCGGCCGAGTCCAGCACCGGATTGAGCTGGACGGCGGCGACGCGCACTGTCTGCAAAGCGGTCATTTCAGCGTGATTCCGAACGCGCGATCAAACCGTCCAGGTATCGAGAATGAAGGCGCCCGCCTTTCGATGCAACAGGATCAGATCGAGCACATCGAGTGGACTGATGCCACGAATGCCCGGCAGCAGACTCGGCTCGCCGTGACCATAAAGCATCTGCAATGCGAAGCGACAGCAATAAACTTTTCCGCCCTCGCTCATGAACGCATTCAATTGATTGGAGAAGTTCTGCGCGCCGGGGAAAGCTTCATCACCAAGTGTCGGAAAGCCGCGCTGCACACCGAGCGTGACGCCTGGGCCGTACAGCAGGATCGCCGTCTCGAAGCCTTTGCGCTGCAAGCGCTTGGCTTGCAGGATATTGACCAAACCGATCGAGCCTTCAAACGCGACCGTGTGGAAAGTGACCAGCGCTTTTTCGCCGGGATCGGCTTTCACATCTTCAAATACCTTTTCCTCATAATCGACGAAAAAGTCTCCTTTCTTGTGTGCGGGTGCGGTTACGGCGGGCATCGGTCATTCTCCTGAGATTGATACATTAAATGGATACATACTGATGATGTTTTCGATATCGTCTTGAACGATTAAATAAGATCGTCCGAGCGACCTCATCTCCGCTGCAACCGCTGTGCCAGATGTTGTGTCGCACATCCGATCATCGTGCAATCAAGTTTTTAGATGTCGGAATGATTGCATTTTGATCGCATCAAACGCCTGTATTCGCTCAGTCAGTTGGCGCGCAGTGTGCAAACGCACTCGGTGGCTGTCGGTCGGCAGCGTCCAACTTACGGGGTTTGAACATGATGGTTTCTCTGAGCCGAGTACGGCAAATATTAGCTTGTGCAGCACCTCTTGTTCTCGCAGCAGTAATGTCGTCACCGGCTCAGGCCGATGGCGTTCCGAGTGTGAGCGAGGTTCTGGATAAATCCGGGATTTTTGCCGCAGGTTATCTCTCTGGCGGTTATACCGCTGGCTTCAACAAGGGCGATGCGTTCACCGATCGCGTATTCGAGACGGTTGGCAGTGCCAATACTTTTGAATTCAATCAAGCGGCATTGATCCTGGCGCATGCGCCCAGCGATGGCGGCTTTGGCGGCAAGGTCGTCACTATCGCTGGCACCGATGCCAAGCTGCTGAATATCTTCTACGGCTCTACACCCGCGGATATCGCCCTCTTCATTGCGGAGCTGACTTACAAATATGGTGGCCTCAATGTGGAGTTGGGCCGTTTTCCGGCGTTATCCGGCTACGAGCTGGCGCCGATTGCGCTGAACGACAACATCTCGCGTTCGCTGGTGCTGGCGATCGCGCAGCCAGTGCCGCTGACCGGCGTGCGCTTCAACTATACCGTGACCGATACCCTTACTGCGGTGTTGGCAGTCAGCAATAGTGATGTTATCGACGGGACTACCGCCGCTGCAGCCACCGACGATAACAAGCAGAAAGCGCTCGAATTCGGCGGTAGCTATGCGCCGAGCAAAGCCTTCAAGCTGGCGATCTACGATTACTACAGTGTTGAAGCTGAAGACAACGGCGGCAAGAACGATATTCTCGATCTGGTAGCGACGTGGGCTGTCACCAACCAGTTGCAGTTCGCGTTCAATGGCGACTATCTACGCACCTACAACAACACAATAGCGAGTGGCTTGCATCTGTTTGCGGGGCCAGCAACCATCAAGACCGGTGGTGACTTCTACATCAATTACAAATACACGCCGCAATGGAGCAGTTCGCTGCGACTTGAGTATATTCGTGTGAGTTCGGATGCTGTCGCTGGCACTGGCGTACTCGATACCGGAGCCATTCCCGCTGTGGTCAATTATTTGAGCGAAGCGACGCTGACAGGCCGTTATACGGCCTCGAAAAACTTCCGCATCCTCGGCGAGTTTCGTGTCGATCATTCGACGGTTCCGACCTTCGCCAACGGTACTGAACCCGCTAAACACGATAGCGAACTGCGCATCAACGCAATCTACAGTTTTGGCGGCGTTTGATAAATCCATATTTGCTTTCGTTCCCTCCAATGACGCAGGGATCAAGCGAAACGAGCTTCAATTATTTTTAGTGTAGATCCCATTTTGGTTCAGGAGTTTAATAATGAAATTCGTCAATGCTTTGGGTTTGGTGCTCGGCGTAATTGGTGGAATTCTGGCGTATCTTTCGCTTGGTCCTGCCAGTGGTATTTTCTTTATCTGGGCGACCTTCATTTTCACCGCAACGGGCGTCGCACTCGGCGGCACCAAGGAAGCTTTCAAGAATCTGGTGGTCTGCGGAGTGCTTGGCGTCGTGCTCGCATGGGTCGCTTCCTTGATCGTGTTGAACATTCCGCTGGCGCCAACGCTGACGCTACCGGTATGGGCAGGTATTGTTGTCGGTGCGACTACGTCACTGCTGGCAGTTTCCGCTAACCTTTCGATCTTCCCGGCAATTCCTGCAACCGTGATCGGCTATGCATCTACTTTTGCTTACCTGCTCAGCACACCAGGAAAACTCGACGACAAAGTATTACTCGGCATGCACATGGATAACCCTCTGTTCGTCATGGTCATCTCATTCTTCGTGGCCGCCGCGTTTGGATTGGTGAGTCTGAATCTCACTGACAAACTGGCTAAACCGGCAGCGGCTTGAGTCGTGCTTTCAAGCTGATGTTGTGTAGATTGGCTGTGGCGATTCTCACTGGCATTTTCGGTAAACCACCACTGGATGCGAAGTCAATTCGATCCTCGATTCCGGTGGTGGTTGGGTGCGTCTATCGACAGGCCGCGTGCGTAGAAATTGCATGTTCAGCGAATACGCTCAGGAGTTTCTCAACATACGGGAAGACTCGGATGAATGGAGACGAAGTTGACTGAATCGTTTGGCCACTGGAATAGCGCGATCCGCAATAGTGGCCAGCCGGCCTACATGGCGATCGCCGACATCATTGCTGACGACATGCGTGCCGGGCGACTGGCGGCCGGCGCGCGGTTGCCGCCGCTGCGTGAACTGGCGGCACAACTGCAACTCAATTTCACTACCGTTGCGCGCGGCTATGCCGAAGCGCAGCGTCGCGGCTTGATCGATTCGCATGCCGGGCAGGGCACCTTCATTCGCGCGGTATTGCCGCCGAAATCGGGCCGCACTCGTGGCTTTTCCGATCTGCTGCACATGACGATGAACCTGCCGCCGGAGCCGCGCGATACCGCGCTGCTGCAACGCATGCGGCTCAGCATCGCGCGGTTTTATGAGTCGTCCGACCTGCGCGCGCTGCTGCGCTATCAGGACTTCGGCGGCTCGGCGGAAGATCGTCTGGCCGGCGCCTGCTGGCTGCAGCATTGCCTGCCGGACGTCAATCCGGAACGAGTGCTGGTTTGCCCCGGCGCGCAGAGCGCCTTGCTCGGTGTAATGACGATGCTGGCGCGGCCGGGCGATGTGATCTGCACCGAAGCGGTGACGTATCCCGGTGTGAAGGCGCTCGCCACGCAGATTGGTGTGCGTCTGCATGGCTTGCCGGCCGACGACGAAGGCATCGATCCGCAAGCCTTCGCCGCGGCCTGCGGCGCACACGCGCCAAAAGCCTTGTACTGCAATCCAACACTGCTTAATCCGACCACGGCCACTTACTCACTTGCGCGGCGCGAAGCGGTCGCTGACATCGCGCGACGCTACGGCGTGCCGATCATCGAAGACGATGCTTATGGCATGCTGCCGATCGATCCGCCGACGCCATTCGCGCAACTGGTGCCGGAGTTGACGTTCTATATCTCAGGCCTCGCCAAGTGCGTCGGCGCCGGCCTGCGTATTGCTTATCTGGTGGCGCCGGATGCGCGCCTGGCGACGCGATTGATGGCGCCCTTGCGCGCGATCACGGTGATGGCCTCGCCAGTGACCGCGGCTCTGGCGACACTCTGGATCAACGACGGTACTGCCGAAGCGGCGTTGTCGGCGATCCGGCGTGCATCCCATATCCGACAGGAAGATGCTGCACATTTGTTGAGCGCAGCGCATTACGTTTCCAAGCCCGATGCATTTCATTTGTGGTTGAGCGTCCCCGCACCGTGGACGCGCCTGACGTTCGCCAAGCATCTACGCGAGAATGGCGTTGGCGTGGTCGCCAGCGATGCCTGCACGGTGTCCGGTATGCCGCCCGAAGCGGTGCGCGTGTGTATGGGTGGTGCAGCCGACCGCACCGATTGTAGGCACATGCTGGAACTGATTGCAGACGCGCTGGTGCAGAGCCCGAGTTCTGCGGAAGTTGTGCCATAGTCTCATAATAAAGGGCGGGAAAATTGCGGTAAGAGTATCTCCGCGCAACGTGATGAATGCCACGATAACAATACCATTACAGCAGGTGATCGCTTTCAATATTTAAGGAGTAAATTGTGGATCGTAATGAAGTCACCCGGAAAATTCTGTCTGCCAAAGTTGCCAAAGGCATTAAATGGAGTGAGGTCGCTAAAAAGATCGGACTCAGTAAGGAGTGGACGACTGCGGCCTGTTTAGGGCAGATGACCCTGAACGCGAAGCAGGCAAAAACGATCGGCAAACTGTTCGATCTGGACGAAAACGAAATCGCCTGGTTGCAGGTCGTGCCGTATAAGGGTTCGTTGCCCACGGCGGTTCCCACCGATCCGCTGATCTATCGCTTCTATGAACTGATTAATGTCTATGGCACCACGTTCAAGGAATTGATCCACGAGGAATTCGGCGACGGCATCATGAGCGCGATCGATTTCAATATGGATCTCACGCGCGAGCCAGACCCGAAAGGAGACCGCGTCAAGATCGTCATGAGCGGTAAATTCCTGTCTTACAAAACCTACTGATCGTTGGTGGAGCTTCAAACTGCTGAGTGAGTGATAGCGGCGGCGATCATTTGAGCGCAGCATGTTGCTTATTCATCAGATGTATTAAAGAGCGGAACGACGATGCAGATTCTCGTGACAGGCGGTACCGGATTCATCGGCAGGGCCCTGGTTGCAGAATTGCTCGCGCGCCGGCATTCCATCACGGTATTGACGCGCTCGATTACGGCCGCGGCCAGGTTGCTGCCGGCAACGGTTAAATTAACGGAATCGCTCGATCGGCTGAACGGAGTCGATGCCGTCATCAATCTCGCAGGAGAGAATCTCGGCGAAGGTCGATGGACGGCCGCACGTAAGCGGATGTTTCGTGAATCGCGCATCGGCACGACGCAAAAATTGCTCGACTGGATGGCGCGCGTAGCGGTTAAACCCTCGGCGCTGATTTCCGGTTCTGCGATTGGCTATTACGGCTTGCTCGGCGCTGACGCAGTGACTGAAAGCGATTCCGCAGCGGCTGATTTCGTTGGCCAGCTTTGCGCGGACTGGGAGCGCAAGGCAGTCGAAGCAGAAACTTTAGGCGTCCGCGTTTGCCGGGTGCGCATCGGCATTGTGCTGGGGCCGAAAGGTGGCGCGCTGGCGAAGATGCTGCCGCCGTTCAAATTGGGACTTGGCGGACCGATGGGCAGCGGGCGTCAATGGATGAGCTGGATTCATCTTGATGATCTGGTCGCGTTGATATGCGAATTGTTGATGCGCAAGGACGCGCAGGGCGCGTTCAATGCGACCGCGCCGAATCCGGCAACCAACGCGGAGTTTTCGCAGGCGCTCGGTGCTGCTTTGAATCGCCCGGCACGATTGCCGATGCCAGCCTTGCTACTGCGAACGATGCTCGGCGAGATGGCTGATCTGTTGCTGACCGGACCTCGCGTGCTGCCGGCTCATGCAGAAGAAATCGGTTTTGAATTCCAGTATCCGACGCTCGAATCCTGCTTGCAGAACATCATTCGTCGCCGACTGAAATCCGCATAAATCGCATTGAGAGCGCGATTGATAAAAGCATTACTCATCCGCGCAATCAAATCATCATTCCTGTTCCGGAGAAGACTCCACAGGGCTCGACTGGATGCAATCGGCAACCTTGTCGCTGACTTCCTGCAAGGCTTCGAGCGCATCATCCCAGCCAGTCACGGCGAGCCGCTGGATCGGCGAAAAATCCTGCGCAACATCGTTGCCGGTATCGAGCTGACGATAAGCAAGATCGGTCTGAACGATCCTGAAACGGCCATCCTTGGCGTCGACCGAAAACCTCGACCGCGCCTCGAACGCCAGCAGCAGGTGATGGTATTGCGCGCGGCTGTGAGCGACCAGCGTTCCGCTTTGCGGGTCTGCGCTTTCGAGTACGGGCTGCTCGACATCCGACGATGAAGAGTGCTGGCCTTTCGCGCCGATTATGCCCAGCACGCCGCTGGAAGTGTTGGGCGTATTACTGACATATCTGGTGACACAGTTCTGCGCGCGCTCGATGATTGCTGCAGATGTGCCGCCGGTTTCAAACGAGCGGCTGGTCATCACATCGATGCGTCTGGACGTTGGCGACGCGAACTCCAATTGGTAATCGTTGAGCTTCTTGTCGTCCGCGTCGTGGTCTGCCCATGTCGGCTGGACGCAGGTCATCAGAAGCAGCAGTAGAAGTTTTTTGTGCATGTTCGGGCGCGACTCTCGAATTCTTGTGATGTGGTCAGCGATTAAGACCGTAGCCTACGCGAGAGGTGCGCTTGCAATTCGAACGGCTGATCCGAAAAAACTTCGCTGAGCGTAAGCCTCGTCATTAAAAAGCCCCTTCGCAGGGGCTTTTTGATTCGTATCAAGCGATGCATTACTGCGGCTGATTCGAGCGGACTATTGCCGTTGACGATGAATGCGGCGGCTGTTCTTGTTCTCGGATTTATTCAGATTGTGCTGCTCGGCCTTGGTGAGATGCCCACCGTGTTTGGCCTCGTCGGTGCTTTCACGTTTAGCAATGTTGGCGTCGTGCGTTTCATCGCGTGCGGCCTGCTTGCCGCTGATCTGGCCGTTGGCCTCGCCTTTGTCGATGCGGTTCTGCTGATTATCGAGGCGCTAGTTGACTTCATTCACGCGAGGATGATCGGGCACTGGTGCAGTTTGCGCAGAGGCGTTGGTAGCGATGGCTGCAGCCGATAAGATCAGGCCGATTGAAGTAATCATTGAAGCGATTTTCAAAGCAGATTGTTGGTTTGTCATGGCGGCTTCCTCATTTTCGGGCAGGTAAATCAACTTGACGATTTTGCTCGGTCTTATTGAATGAGCGCGCCTAAGTTGCCCGAAGGCGGCTTTACCGAAGATGAACGAGCCGGCCACCCGGAAAGCCATGATCGCTTGATCAATGGCGCAGCGAACAGGTGAGTCTGCGTTCGCTTCTGCAAATGCTGCTTATGATCGAAACAGAAATGGGAGCCCCGATGAAAATCCGCGAGTCAGGTGTTCGATCAAGTCGACAAGCTGCCCTCATCGGCCTGTGCCGCGTCCAGCCCTGCTCCGGTGAGGAGCAGGGCCAGGGCGGACTTCAGGAATGAGCGCTTGCTGAGATGTACTGCGTGGAGAGTGATTCCGGCGGTAC
>CAJCJH010000036.1 GCA_903970615.1 Rhodospirillales bacterium | reverse complement strand
TGCTTCCAACAATATCCATGGCGCGTTTGGCCAGAAGCCAGCAGATCGAAGTCTGTACGCCGATCCCCTGCGCTGATCGCGTGTCGTGCCCCGGTTGCCCAAAATGCAAGGGTCTGCTCAATGTTTCTCGTTGCGCTCTGGTCGTATCGATTCCGCTATCCATAGCTATTCTTTAGACGGTCTTGGCCAATCGAAAAGAAGCCAGCAGCCACGAATGCTCAAAGATCAAGGGCATGTCGGGTGCTCAAACTCTGCAGGTGTAAATCATCAAGGGCAATTTCAAGTCACGATAGTGTGCTGGTGAGATGCTTTTCGGATCAGACCAAATATCTTCGACACGTGAAATCCATAATAGTCGCCCTTTGGCGATTTTCTCACAAGCGCCGATATCGGCACCACGAGAGTTCTCAGCAGTTCCGATTGCTGCAGTTCCGCTCCACGCGCATGACGATTCCGTCTTTTCGAGCCCGACTATGCCATGCAGCTTCCTTGCCGGGTTTATCAGCCCGCTCCCAAGTTTGCGGTGCTCTCAACCGGATAGAAGGGGTGACGCAAGAGCTTGTATGAGAATTCGGTGAGCGAGCAAAATCAATTCGCCCTCAATACCGGCGACGCTGATGCACTCTGGTCACATTGCATAGCCGGTGCTACACTCAAATAAAAATTGGCCTGCGGTGAACCCGTCGCAATCAAGTTGTTATGAGTTGTTACGGATAATCGAGCAGGACCAATTGTTCTTGTATGGCATTTATTTTGCCTTGCATTTTTAACCGAAACATTGATCAGGGAGCAACGTTATGGAAGACAATAAACTCGAGACAGTGGAAAAACAGTCCACGTTAATGTCCTCAGCGAAGAAGTTTTACCAAGCCCCGCAGCTGATAGAGCAGGGCACGTGGACAGCGACTACCGCTGCCGGCTCCGATATTCTTGACAACGATATTGGTCCGATAGTTAACGATATCAGCCATACCTTATAGGTGGTGGCTAGTAGCGATACTTATCGCTCAATAATTGCCGGCCAGCCTCTCACACACGGCGAAATCAAAATAGTAACGCTGAGTTGATTCTTGGCGAGTTACTCTTGGTAGCCGGCTTAGATAAGTCTATGGATCAGTAGTTTATGTCCGATTGATTAGTGATCCATCGAACCTAGCCATATTCACCGCTGCAAACCTTTGCAACGAAAACTACTTCAGCGACATCCTGTTCCAGCGGCTAGTGGAGATCATGAAATCTCACTAATAATGGCGTTACTTTGGTGCTACGTTCCAAGTTAGCGCGCTGATCAATTCGGCGCGCGTAGAATCACTCTGCAACATTTAGTGCGTCGGCAACTCTGCGGCTAAACTTGCCGCTTCGATGCCAGCGCCAGGCCGTTGAAATGATGTCCTCGATTGCGGGGAATTGAAGCGTCCATCCGAGATCTTTCCGGGCGCGAACCGACTGGGCAACCAGACTCGCAGGATCGCCGGCGCGGCGCGGGCAAACTTCGGCGGGAATGCGCTGGCCGACAACCTGCTCCGCTACGCTGAGCACCTGTCGAACCGAAAAGCCATTGCCGTTCCCCAGGTTATAAAAATGCGCGCCCGGATTTCTTTGCAGATAGCGGATTCCCGCCAGATGCGCTGCGCATAAATCGTTGACGTGGATGTAGTCTCGAATGCAGGTGCCATCCGGCGTATCGTAGTCGTCGCCAAAAATTTTCAAGCCGCCGCCTCGGCCGAGCACTGACTCCAGAATCAGCGGAATCAGGTGCGTTTCCGGATCATGCGCTTCGCCAATCGCGCCGCTCGGATCGGCTCCCGCCGCGTTGAAATAGCGAAAGCTGATCGACGGCATCGCGTAGGCAGTGAAGTAATCCTGCAAAGCATATTCGATGCTCAATTTGGTGCGCCCGTAAGGATTGATCGGGTTACGCGGGTGTTGCTCGTCGATCAGCGGCGTTTGCGGATTCCCGAATATTGCTGCGGTTGACGAGAACACAAAAAGGCAGCCCGGTCGTTTGCGCACGTGCTCCAGCAAGGAAAGCGTGCCTACAACATTGTTGGAAAAATATTCCGCCGGCGCGACCAGGGATTCTCCGACCTGAGACTTCGCCGCAAAATGCAGCACGCCCTCCGGATTGAAGTCTTCAAATACCTCATCGAGAAATTCGGCGGAGCGGATATCGCCCTGATACAGCTTGCCCCAACGCACCGCTTGGCGGTACCCCGTGCTGAAATTGTCGACAACGCCGACTTCATGGCCGTTCTCGGCCAGGAGTTTGCACATGTGCGAGCCGATATAACCCGCACCACCGGACACTAGTAAACGCATTTTTAAGCCTTTAGCGATCCCACTAAAGCCGACATGCAAGCCGTTTGGAGCGCTCTTGATGCGGCACGATTAATAACCCCTAAATGTACGGTAATCGGATAGAAACTGGCAGCGGCTCAAAGCCTGATTCCTTCCATTCAGCCAAAACATAAACGGCAGCGTCTTCACTTTCACTTCCATGCAGCACTGCGTCTGGTTCTGGATCAGATTCCGGCATTCAGCTCAATAATGGCCCAAAATCCAGTGGTGTATTGCCGATGGTGAGCTTGCAGAACGGCATGTCTCGGATCAGTGATTCGATGGCGGCTTCAACGGTCTTGCGGGCCTTATCGGTAATCGGTACGCCGGTGGCTTCCCAAAGCGCGCGCACCAGCTCCAGCTGCGGCAGCGATTCCCAGGTGGATGCGCGTGTCAGATCACGCCGCAGCACGACAATGCGGCACAGCTTGCTATCTCCGGCTGGATAACCCGGCAGAGTCTCCAGCGGTATGCGGTACTTGCCGTCGGGCCGCTGCGTTGCGGTGGGGAAGTGAGCGCTGAAGCGCTGCATGCTGTCTGGCCACAATCGAATTTCGCCGTCGCTGGTATGCACTTCGCGCGTGGCTGGATCGACCCAGATCATGTCCTCTCCCACCGGCAGGTAGCCGGCGAGGGCAGCGGTAACGAGCGTGGTGCTTTTGCCGGTTTTTGAGGGCGCGATGAGCATGGCGCAGCGTCCCTCGCGGGCTGGCGCAGAGGCATGAAAGGGGATCAAGCCATCCAGCCGGATCGATTCGCCGACGGCTATCCAGATCGGCATCGCCATCGATGTGATGGCGCCGCATAGCGTGATCGTGACCCTCGATTCTTCGATATGGGTTTGCAGCAAACCGGTGCCGAGACGCAGGATAAAACCATCGCTGGTGACTTGTATGTCGATGCGCTGCTCGAATACGCAGATCTCCTGCGTCGGCGCCTGCTCGTCCCACTTCACTTCGCCCGTCTGGAACCGGATCGGGCGGCCGCCGCGCCGGCGGCTGGTGGCTGGCCAGAGACGCATGATCCAATCCGCCGCATCCGCAGGAACATTCAGCAGCAGCGGATGACCCAGCACATGAAAATGGTTATCGGTCATCGATCGGAACCCTCGCTGTTTTTAGTCTGCAATGCCAGGCTGGCCGGTGCCGGAATACGGGTGATTTCCCGATAAATTGAGGGTGCGGCTTCGTCGCTGAATCCCTCTGCGGGTGCGCCACCCACTTCCACCCAGGCATAGCGCCTCGGGTTGCCTTCGGCGATACCGCAAACGCCCAAAACCCAATCCGCTTTGATTCCCTGCATGGCAAAAAGACGGTATGCGGCGATCGAGCGGATCACGCCACCCGCCGCCGGATGACGCTTGAGAAAGGGGGCGAGCGCGCGCATCGCCCAGCGCATGCCGCGCGCGATGTCGAGATGTGACTTGATGTGCTGTGCCGGCCAGCGCTCGGGTACGACGACCGCAGGTTCATCGGCAGCCCGGCGCGTCTGCGCGATCACCTTCAACAGCGTTGGCAGTACCGCAATCATCTCTAGAGCGATCGCCGGCGCATGCAGCCAGCGCCGCAGTTCCCGCGGTGGTAGGCAGATCTCAGGCAGTATCCGCAGATCATTGCGAAGACGTGTGAAACCGGAGCGGCGGCTATGCGAGAAATCCAGTCGGGATCGGTAAGGATTGCAGATCAGCGCATAGCTTTGCCAGGTGCGCATCAGGCCTAGGTCACGGGCACGATCTTCAATATCCTTTTCCGAAACGCCACGTTCACGAAGATAGTGCAAATCCAGATAATCATGTGGCTTGAGCCGCCAGTTTTCCCCACCCCAACCGCGGTTTACTGCCAGACCGATCAGCGCGAGATCGACGAGTTGCAGGCTTTGCACCGTCGCCGCCGGGCCGCAGGCGATTGGGAAGCGGCGCTCTAGGAGCTGTCGTGTCATTCGCTCAAATCGCGGTTTGCGGAAGTCAACGGCTGGGAAAAATGCACAGTGGAGATCGATAGCGACCGAACGGTTGGCGGGACGCAGATAGCCTGCTTCGTGCGAAGCACTGAAAACGGACGCGTGTCTCCAGCCCGCAGGCATTGCCGCCAAGGCCGCCGGAATTTGTGTGGGTGGCACATACAGATCCACGTCGCCGAAGTAACGAAGCGCGGTATGCGGATACACGCATTGGGCCATGGCAAAGCCCTTGAAGACGGTGACATCAATCTGCGCCCGATGCCATGCGGAAAGTAGTTCCTCAAGCGCCGGCAACATGCTCTGGAATCGAGCCCAGCCACGTCCGAAATCGGCTGCGCAGTCTCGCCGAAACGGTGAATCCGCCGATGCCGTGTAGTACGCCCATGCTCCGAGATTTCTTTTGCGGACTTCATCCAGCGTCATCGCAGCCGCAAAGCCCGCGATCAAGTCCGTTTCCAGTGCCTGCTTGAGCTTCATGAATGCTTGAGTAGAGGATGAAATTCTCCCGTCGCTTTGGGTTGGGAGCTGCGATTACAAATGCTTTGCCTGGCCTTCTGGTTCAAATCGAACTTTAGCAGTGTCCGGCTCCGGACTGTCCGGTTGAAAAATTACCTGTAGGCTCCAGACGTCACAAAAAAATCATATGACTTTTTCCTGAATATTTTCAATTTTAAGCTGACGCGCCCCCGATCGTTTCGCTGTGTCCCAGCCGCCCAAATGCTACGAGCCCGAAAGAGCAACCGCGAGCTCACGATACAAGCTTTGGGGCGACCACCGGGTTGATCCAGCAACACGTTCAGCCATACCTGAATCGAATGCCTTATGCAGCTGTAAACGCGCTAGAGATGCGCACGCTGCTGCGACCCAAGAGACTTCCCTCTCGTCGGTGACAGATGCGACCGTTGCCAGCAGCCTGGTTCCGAAGACGCTATTCATCGATCAGTCAGGTGAGCTGGGCGGCGCCCAATTGTCATTGCTGGATGTGGTTTCCAGCTGGCACGCGCCGTGCCGAGTAGTCCTGCTGCAACCGGGTCCTTTTGGTATGGAGCTGCAGGCACGCGGGGTTGAGATGGAAATCGTCTCGCTGGGATCGGCCATGCGGGCTCGGCGTAATGCCAATATCTGGAACTACGTGAAGGCGAGCCCATCAACGATCAAAGCGGTGTTGCAACTCGCTGCGCGCGCACGCCAGTACGATCTGGTCTATGCTAATTCGCAGAAAGCCTTTGTGGTTGGATCGATGGCAGCATGGCTCGCCGGAAAACCCTGCGTCTGGCATCTGCGCGACATGCTCACTGCGAGTCATTTCAGTGATGCCGGCCGGAAAATTGTCGTGCGGTTAGCGAATCTGTTCGCGGCCCGGGTCATCGCCAATTCGGAGGCGACCGCCCAAGCCTTTCGGGAAGCGGGCGGCAATCCCCGCAAGATCGATGTGGTCTACAACGGATTTCGTGAGGCTGATTACCAGGAAAACCTGCCGCAGCAAGCCAGCCGGTTGCGTGCCGAGCTACGGTGCGGAGCGGCGCCATTGATCGGCTGCTTTTCGCGCCTGGCAGAATGGAAAGGGCAGCACATCATTCTCGAAGCGATGAGGGCATTGCCGGAGACCCACCTGGTGCTCGTTGGCAGCCCGCTGTTCGGTGAACAGGCTTATGCCAGGAGGCTCGTTCAGCGCGTGCGTGAACTCGGCATTCACCGGCGCGTACATTTTCTCGGCTTCCGGCGTAATGTCGCGGCCTTGATGGCGGGTGTCGATGTCGTCGTGCATAGCTCGATTGCCCCTGAACCTTTCGGCCGTGTCGTCGTAGAGGCAATGCTGGTCGGCCGGCCGATCGTCGCAACAGCGGCCGGTGGTATAACAGAACTCATTCGGGACTCTCGAAATGGCAGTCTGGTCACGCCGGGCAATGTTGCCGGACTGGTCGTTGCGCTTCGTCAGCTACAAAACGGCGACCGCGGCGCAGCAGCGGCGCTTCGGGCACAGCAATTTGCCAAAGAAACATTCTCGCTAGCATGCTCTGTCGGTCGACTGCAAACCATTTGTCGAAACTCGGCTGAGCTGTAAGAGTTCGGTAAGACGAATGGAGCAAGCTTCAGACAACAAGCTTGATAAAGCCTTTGTAAAAATAACGCCTATGGCCGCTGAACACTTGGGGTCTTTTCCAGTTCAACCCTCAGCAACTGTTGAACCGGTCGATTTTCAGCAGACAAATGCTCAATCATTCTGGATTCGCCCGTAGCCTGCTTTGCGCTTTCCGGCGCAGGTTTGCATCGGGCGGCGTCCGCGAATTGCGAATCATGAACAGCTCAACCCTACCGAATCCGCAGCCGATCGTCATCGGGGATGCACATCGAGTGCCTCGCGTCCTGTTTGTCGATCAATCTGCCGATCTTGGCGGTGCGGAGCTATGCCTGCTGGATATCGCGTCCGCTTGGCCGAATCAATGCCAGGTTGTACTGTTCGATCATGGGCCTTTCGAGACGGTTTTGTCAGAGCGTTCCGTTGATGTAAGTGTGATTTCCGTTGGTCGCGCGAGTCGAACCGGCCGCGACAGTAAGTTGGGTGGCTATTTGCAAGCGGGTCCGGCAACGATGCGCGCTGCGTTCAAGTTGGCGAATATTGCACGAAATTTCGACCTCGTTTATGCCAATTCGCAGAAGGCTTTCATCGTCGGTGCTTTAGCTGCTCGTATCGCACGAAAACCCTGTGTTTGGCATTTGCACGATATCCTCACTGCGAGCCATTTCGGTTGGGCAGCACGCCGGATCGATATCTATTTCGCCAACAGCCATGCGCGTCAAGTGGTCGCCAGTTCCGAAGCGTCCGCAGCCGCATTCCGCGAAGCTGGCGGAGATGGCAGCAAGATCGATGTGGTCTACAACGGATTTCATACCCAACATTTTCAGCGCGATCTGTCGCACGCCAGCGCGGAACTTCGGCGTGAGCTTAAATGCGGTGCTGCGCCCCTGATCGGTAGCTTCTCGCGCCTGGCGCGCTGGAAGGGTCAGCACGTTATCCTTGACGCTTTGGTGCATCTGCCGGAGACCCATCTGCTGGTGGTCGGTGCGCCGCTATTCGGCGAGGAAGACTACGCCAAGGAATTGCTGAGCCGCGTTCAAGAACTCGGCTTGAGTGATCGCGTGCATTTCTGGGGGTTTCGTCAGGACATCGCCACGCTGATGGCTGGCGTCGATATCGTCATTCACAGTTCGATATCTCCGGAACCTTTCGGCCGCGTTGTCGTTGAGGCGATGCTGGTCGGCAGGCCGGTGATCGCCAGCGACGCCGGAGGAATGCGCGAGCTGATCACGCATAATGAGAATGGACTACTGACAGAACCCGGTGATGTTGCTGGTCTCTGTGCTGCAATCGAATTGCTGCAGAAAAATCCCGGACGCAGCCAGGAAATTGCACAACGTGCTCAACTGATCTCCAGGCAGCGTTTTGGGCTCGACGCTATTCTGGATCGCCTTCAGCAAGTCTGTGCCAAAGCGGTTGCCTGAAGCGACGTGGTCGAGTCGGGTGCCGGCCAGTGCCTGCTGTACATCTCCATATAGATTTGATCGAATTGCATCGGCCTGATCTCTACTGGTTGGGTGCCAGGTGTGCTTCACGATTTTGAACAGAGCAATGGCTTACACGGCCGCTCAGAATATCGGCTTGTTACGGGCAAGGTGCCATAACTCAGTTTAAGTGTGCCCTAATGCTGGAAGAAAAATCATCGAAGAAGCGCAGGCTCGATATCGTGATCGTTCACGATTATCTGATCCAGATGGGTGGCGCGGAGCAACTGGTCGCAAGCCTGCATCGGTTGTTCCCGCTTGCGCCGATTTATACCAGCGTAGTCGATCGCTCGCGGCTGATGCCGGATTTCATCGACGCCAGGATCATCGATAGCGCGATGCGCCTGCTGCCGGGCATCGCCAGACATTTCAAGAAATACTTTCTGCTGTATCCGATCGCTTTCCAAAGCCTGGGCAAAATTCCGGCAGATTTGGCGATCATCAGCAGCAGCGGATTTTCAAAATGGGCGCAGTTCGCGGACGGCTGTATCCGAATTTGCTACTGCCATACGCCGCCGCGATTTTTCTGGTCGCCTGACGACTATCTGGAAAATGAAACTTCCCGTTCCTGGCTGCGGAGTATCGTCAGGCGGATACTATTGCTACTGCGTCAGTCGGACTATCGGGCGGCACAATCGATCGACCACTTCATTGCAAATTCGCAGTTGGTCCGCGAACGCATCCAGAACTGTTACGGTCGGGACGCGACGGTAATCTACCCGCCGGTCGATATCGATCGTTTTACGCCGCAAGCCAGCCACGATGGCTACTACCTGATCGTCTCGCGTCTGGTCGGCTACAAGCGGCTTGATATCGTCATTCGTGCATTCCGGGAAAATGGCCGCAAGCTTGTCGTGATCGGTGAGGGTCCGGATCGAGAACGCTTGCAAAATTTGGCAGCGCCGAATATCGAATTCCGCGGTTGGGTTGCGCGCGATGAAGTGGTCCGAGCCATGCAAAATGCCTATGCACTCGTTTTCCCCGGTCTGGAGGATTTCGGTATCACCCCGATTGAAGCGAATGCCTGCGGCAAGCCGGTTCTCGCATTTGGCGCCGGCGGTGCGCTGGAAACCATCGTCGCGCGGCAATCTGGCCTATTCTTCGAGCAGCAGGCGCCGGAGGCGATCAACGGCGCGCTTCCGCAGTTCGAGGCCATTGCGTGGGACGCCGTAGCGATCCGCCAACTTGCAGAACGCTTTAGCGAGAAGCGTTTCCAGGAAGAGATACTCAGATTCGTTGATGATGTACGCGCCACGGGCCGAGGTTTTGCAAAGACTCTGGCGATTTAGTTACTTTTGTGATGCGATATTTAACGAAAAGCCATGCAACGATTTTCTTTGATGTCTCGATCCGAGTTAAGCAGCAATATCTGTTCATGGCGCTAATCATGTTCAACCAGGAATTCTATGATTGATCCCATGCGCCGTGCGCTGACCTTGGGAATATTCGGCTTGAGCGGCTGCTCAGTGACTCCCACGCTGGATCTGATGACGCATTCGTTTCCCAGTCTGAAAGGCCCGAAAAAATCTCCGATTTCCGCAGCGAGCATCGCGGCAATTCCCTATTCGACTTTGGGCGTCAGCGTCGGATCGTTTTCTCCTGCAGTAATGGTGCTGGCACATATCGACGGCGAGGAATTGACCTGGGTTTCGTCCGATCGCGCCGTTTTGGTTACCCGGCATGGCCGCCTCATCCGCACGAAAGGATTGAAGCGTGATTTGTTGGGAACCGAATTTATCGGCCCCGATCCTTTGATGTCGGATTCATGGCCTGATGACGAAGGACAGTCCGGCGCGAAGTTCAACATGAATCTGAATCGAGAAAACGAGTCCGGCATCGGCGTGATTTCGTCGTTTTCCGAACCCAAGCCGGACGTCACGGATACCTTATTGAATGGCCGGGTGCAGTTGCTGCGGGTTGATGAAAAAATCGTAGTCCATCAATGGCGCTGGGAAACCACGAATAGCTTCTGGATGAAACCTGACGGTCAAATCGTCAAATCCACCCAGCAGTTTTGCCCAGAGGTTGATCTCATCACCATGGAACGGCTTAATGCCTCAGTAGCGTAGGCAGCCTATTCATACAGCTATAACGCTACTGGAGCAGGGTAGATCAGCTGCGTCGTGCTGATATCAAGTCCGAAAGTCGGACACTACGACTACCAATCTTTACGTGCACAGACTCGCGCGGAGCGAGTTTGCTGAAATCTGGCGCCGCGCAGAGAAAGCCAGAACGCGACGCCAGCGATCAGCTAATGAGTTGCAATCGGGCCGCTCATGGATGCAGTCGTTCCATTCGTGCCGCTCGTTTCAGGCGTGCCGTTTGCAGAATCGGCCCACAGGAGAACCCCGACTATTGTGAATACACCGAAAGTCGTTGCGACGACATCCGAGATCACGTTCCCGTTGGTAAATCGTTCGGCTGCCA
>CAJCJH010000035.1 GCA_903970615.1 Rhodospirillales bacterium | reverse complement strand
CTTTGTCGGCGCTGACCTTGGTCAGCGCTGCCGTGGTGGTGGTCTTGCCGTGGTCGACATGCCCAATCGTTCCGACATTGACGTGCGGCTTGACGCGATCGAATTTTTCCTTGGCCATCTTCGTTCAACCTTCTTTGGATACTTTGGGAATAACTGCGGTTTAAGTGTTTACTTCTTTGCCAGGGCAGCAGCAACAGCGGCCGGCGTTTCCTGGTACTTCTTGAATTCCATCGTGTAGGTCGCGCGACCCTGGCTCATCGAGCGCAGCGTCGTCGAATACTGGAACATTTCGGAGAGCGGAACTTCGGCGCGCAAGGCTTTGATGCCGCCGACATCGTCCATGCCGAGGATCATGCCGCGACGACGATTGAGATCACCCATCACGTCGCCCATGTAGTCTTCCGGCGTTTCCACTTCGACTGCCATGATCGGTTCCAGAATCACCGGGCTGGCGCGCTGCACGCCTTCCTTGAAACCCATCGACGCGGCGATCTTGAACGCCATTTCGTTGGAGTCGACATCGTGGTAGCTGCCGTCGAACACGGTGACTTTGACATCGACCACCGGATAGCCGGCGAGCACGCCATTCTTCATCGCTTCCTGCAAACCCTTGTCGATCGCCGGAATGTATTCGCGCGGGATGGCGCCGCCAACGACGCCGTTGACGAATTCATAACCTTTGCCGGCTTCCTGCGGTTCGAGGCGCAGCCAGCAATGGCCATATTGACCACGACCGCCGGACTGGCGCACGAACTTGCCTTCGCTCTCGACCGATTTGCGGATGGTTTCGCGGTACGCCACCTGCGGCGCGCCGACGTTGGCTTCCACCGAAAACTCGCGCTTCATGCGATCGACGATGATTTCCAGATGCAGCTCGCCCATGCCGGCGATGACGGTCTGGCCGGTTTCTTCGTCGGTATGCACACGGAACGAAGGATCTTCCTGCGCAAGACGGCTGAGCGCCACGCCCATTTTTTCCTGATCGGCCTTGGTCTTCGGTTCGACCGCTTGGCTGATGACCGGCTCCGGGAACACCATGCGTTCCAGCACCACAGGCTTTTGCACGGAGGCGAGCGTGGTGCCGGTGAAAACATCCTTCAAACCGACACAGGCAGCGATATCGCCGGCGCGTACTTCCTTCAACTCGGTACGCTCGTTGGCGTGCATCTGCAACATGCGGCCGATTCGCTCGGTCTTGCCGTTGCGCGAGTTGTACACCGAATCGCCGGTGTTCAGCACGCCGGAATAGACGCGCACGAAGGTCAGCGTGCCGACATATTTATCGGTCATGATCTTGAAGCCGAGCGCGGAGAACGGCTCGTCGTCGGAAGCCTTGCGCAGCACGATGGTTTCGTAATCGTCGACATCGTGCGCCTCGATCGGCGGCACATCGAGCGGCGACGGCAGGTATTCGACGACGGCGTCGAGCATCGCCTGCACGCCCTTGTTCTTGAATGCCGAACCGCACAGCATCGGGAAGATTTCCAGCGCCAGCGTACGCTTGCGCAGGCCCGCCTTGATTTCTTCTTCGGTCAGCACTTCGCCTTCGAGATACTTGGTCATCAACTCGTCGCTGGACTCGGCGGCGGCTTCGACCATTTTCTCGCGCCATTCGTTGGCGGTATCGACCAGATCGGCGGGAATGTCGGCGTATTTGAAAGTCACACCCTTGTCCTCATCGGACCACAGGATCGCCTTCATCTTGACCAGATCGACCACGCCCTTGAGGTTGTCTTCGGCGCCGACCGGAATCTGGATGGGAATCGGATTCGCGCGCAGGCGCTCGCGCATTTGCTTATAGACATTGAAGAAGTTCGCACCGACGCGGTCCATCTTGTTGACGAACGCGAGGCGCGGAACCTTGTACTTGGTGGCCTGACGCCACACCGTTTCGGACTGCGGCTGCACACCGCCGACGGCGTCGTACAACATTACCGCGCCGTCGAGCACGCGCATCGAGCGCTCGACTTCGATGGTGAAATCGACGTGTCCCGGCGTGTCGATGATGTTGATGCGGTGCTGCTCGAACTGCCCGCCCATGCCTTTCCAGAAACAGGTGGTGGCGGCCGAGGTGATGGTGATGCCGCGTTCCTGCTCCTGCTCCATCCAGTCCATCGTCGCAGCACCGTCATGGACTTCGCCGATCTTGTGGTTCACACCGGTGTAGAACAGCACACGTTCGGTCGTGGTGGTCTTGCCGGCATCGATGTGCGCGGAAATACCGATGTTGCGATAGCGCTCGATGGGCGTGTTGCGGGCCACAGGAATAACCTTTGATTAAAACTGTTTGGAGATGCTGGATATGGGACTAAATACCGGCTTTACCAGTCGGCAATGACTCGTCGACTACCAGCGGAAGTGCGCGAACGCCTTATTGGCTTCCGCCATCTTGTGCGTGTCTTCGCGCTTCTTCACGGCCGCGCCGCGATGCTCGGAGGCATCCAGCAATTCGCCGGCGAGACGATCCGCCATGCTCTTTTCGCCGCGCGCACGGGCGGCGTCGATCAGCCAGCGCATCGCCAGCGTAGTGCGACGCACAGCGCGCACTTCGACCGGCACCTGATAAGTAGCACCACCGACGCGGCGCGATTTCACTTCGACGCTCGGACGCACGTTCTCGAAAGCGGCTTCGATCACGGTCAAGGGTTCGTCGATTTTTTTCTTCGCAGCGATCTGGTCCATCGCACCGTAAACAATGCGTTCGGCGACGGCCTTCTTACCATCTTCCATGATCATGTTCATGAACTTGGTCAGCAGTTCACTCTTGAACTTCGGATCGGGCAGGATGGTGCGGTGTTCGGGGGCGCGACGACGTGACATTGTGTTTGACTCGCTGCTGAAAGTTAGTTGCTATTGGCTAGGAACTAATAGGTTGAAAGAACATGGAAAACGGGTGCGCGACGCACGCCACGAACCCGGTCAGCAAAACTGGTTTTACCGCTTACTTTTTCTTCGCTGCGCCATCTTTCGGGCGCTTCGCGCCGTACTTGGAACGGCCCTGACGACGCTTCTCCACGCCGGATGCGTCGAGCGCACCGCGCACCGTGTGATAGCGCACACCGGGAAGATCTTTGACGCGGCCACCGCGGATCAGGACGACCGAATGCTCCTGCAGGTTATGGCCTTCACCGCCGATGTAGCTGGTGACTTCAAAACCATTGGTGAGCCGTACGCGCGCGACTTTACGCAGCGCCGAGTTCGGCTTCTTCGGAGTCGTGGTGTATACGCGCGTGCAGACGCCACGCTTCTGCGGGCTGGCGCCGAGCGCCGGCACTTTGTTCTTGGCGGACTTCGACGAACGACCGTCACGCACGAGTTGATTGATGGTTGGCACTAAAAACTTCCCGGCTTTGCAAAAGGGAGGCGCGCCACCACGAAAAGCGGAGCCCGCCAAATAGGGGCGCGAATCATAAGAGCGCGGCGCACATTAGTCAACGCTCGCGGCGCATGAAATCACGGCTCAAAATCCGCTCGAAGGAAACTCTGAACAAGCTGCTGTGCTTCTTCTGAGTTTACTAACGCAGACCGCCACCGCTTTCCGTAAACGAGCCGTTGCCGTGGTCCGCCATCTCTTTCGATTGCCAGATTGACCAGGCGAATCCGAGGATCGCACCGAAGCCGGTATCTGATTTGAACAGCGGGCTGTCTTCGTTTCTGGCGCCGTTATAGAGATCGAAACGGCCATACGCATAAATGCGGAAATGCGGCGTCAGCGGCCGGTAAACCGCGACTTCGATGTTGGACCCGAGATAGCCGCCGTGCGCGTTGTAGGCAGGCCGGTCGGGCAGCGCATATTGCGTATCCACCTGATAGAAATACTGCTGCGTCCGCGCGGTGGCGAACTCGGTGCCGACACCGACGCGCCCGCCCCATTGCGTGCCGAGAATCTTGTTGTTCTCGATGCCGACATCGGGCGCGAACACCACGCCGCGCCAGTCGACACGCGAATAAAAATTCGACGAAATCACCGCGCGCACGGGCACGTCAAAAATCAAGCGCGAACTCGGGCTCGGCTTCGCCGCGATAATTTTCAGGCTGGGGCCGAGTTCCAGCAGGTAGTCGAGATTAGGCATGCCGGCGCGCGGACCGCCGGAGTTGGAGTTCGACGACAGCGCGCCGCCGCCGCTGAATTCCAGTTCCACCGATGGCGTGAACTTGGCGCGCAGCCGCGTCCCCTCGTCGTCGGCGCGCAGGAACGTGCCGCGATAGATGAAATAGGGCAGCGGAATGGCGCGCACGCGATAGTCATCCGACGCGGGGTAATTGGCGAAACTGCCGACACCGCCGGCCAGCCCGACTTCCCACAAAGCCTGCGATTTTGCAGGCGTCGGCGTCGGATCGACCGCCGCATTTTCGGAGGCCTCCTGGGCACTGACGTTCGATGCCCAGAAAATGACGGCAAAGACAACAGCAGCGGCGAGCCGTGAAAACGTCCTGAGCAGATTTTGATTGCGATACACGAACAGGTCCAGATCAGCAGGCGGGTCTGTCGCAACCCTAACAGTAAATGCAGGGGAACACGCTGGCAGGCAGCGAAAATTCGCTGGCAACTTCAAAAGCCGCAAATAAAAAGCCCGGCATCGTCACCGACACCGGGCTTTGGTTTCAGCAAATACCGCTTACTCTTCGGACGATTCTTCCGAATGCTCTTCGGATTCCTCGCTGCTGCCGCCGCCCAGCGAACTGCCGCGCACCGGGCCATCGAAGATGTCGGTAATCGGTGCCGCGCTGCTTGCGGTTTGCAGATCGGCCAGCAAGCTGCCGCCACGCGCCTTGCGGCGCTGCTCGTGATGCGCCAAGCCAGTGCCGGCCGGAATCAGACGACCGACGATGACGTTCTCCTTCAAGCCGCGCAGTTCATCTCGCGAGCCGCGCACCGAAGCTTCGGTGAGCACGCGCGTGGTTTCCTGGAACGAGGCCGCCGAAATGAAGCTTTCCGTCGACAGCGAAGCCTTGGTGATACCGAGCAGCTGGCGATAGAAATGCGCCGGCGTGCGGTTCTCGGATTTAGCTTTGCGGTTCTCGGCCAGCACGTGGAAGATTTCCGCCTGCTCGCCCTGCAGGAAGCGCGTATCGCCAGGCTCGCCGATTTCAACCTTGCGCAGCATCTGGCGCAGGATGGTTTCGATGTGCTTGTCGTTGATGCGCACGCCCTGCAAGCGGTACACGTCCTGGATTTCCTTCACCAGATAATTCGCCAGCGCGGTCACGCCCTGCAGACGCAGCATGTCGTGCGGGCTCGGCTCGCCATCGGAAATCTGTTCGCCCATTTCGACGTGCTCGCCTTCAAACACGGTGATCTGCGTCCACTTCGGAATCAGCTGCTCGACTTCTTCGCCATCCGCAGTCACCACTTTCAGCCGCTGCTTGCCCTTGGTCGCGGTACCGAACTTGATGGTGCCGGAAGCTTCGGCCAGCACCGCCGGATCTTTCGGCTTGCGCGCCTCGAACAAGTCAGCAACACGCGGCAGACCGCCGGTGATGTCGCGCGACTTGCCGGCTTCCTGCGGGATACGCGCGATGACATCGCCCACTTTCACTTCCGCGCCGTCTTCGATGTTGATGATCGCCTTCGGCGGCAACGAGTACGAAGCCGGGATGTCGGTACCGGGGAAGTTCAGCTGCTTGCCCTTGGCATCGACCAGTCCGAGCACCGGTTTCAGATCCTTGCCCGCCGAACCGCGCGTTTTCGGATCGGTGATGACCAGCGTGCTCATGCCGGTGATGTCGTCGGTTTCGCGGGTGACGGTGATGCCATCCTCGAAATCCTGGAACTGCACGAAGCCGGCGATTTCTGTGACGATCGGATGCGTATGCGCATCCCACTTGGCTAAACGTTCGCCAGCCTTCACCGCCTGCTCGTCGGTCACCAGAATCACGGCGCCATACGGAATCTTGTAGCGCTCGCGCTCGCGGCCGTTGGCATCGATCACACCGATTTCGCCGGTGCGCGAGGTCGACAGACGCTGGCCTTCCTTGTTCTTCACCGTCTTCAGGTTGTGCTCGCGAATGGTTCCGGCGGCGCGTGAATCCGCACCATCCGCCGTCACCGCACGCGAGGCCGCGCCGCCGACGTGGAAGGTACGCATGGTCAGCTGCGTGCCCGGCTCGCCGATCGACTGCGCGGCGATAACGCCGACCGCTTCGCCGATGTTGACGAGATGCCCACGCGCCAGATCGCGGCCGTAGCACTTGCCGCAGATGCCGAACGGCATTTCGCAGGTGATCGGCGAACGCACCCAGACTTCGTCGATCGACAGCTCTTCGAGCTTGTTCACCAGCTTTTCGTCCAGCAGCGTGCCCGCCTCGATAGCAATCTTGTTGCTGCCTGGCACATGCACATCGCGCAGCAGCGTGCGGCCGAGTACGCGGTCGCGCAGCGGTTCGAGGATATCGCCGCCTTCGACGATCGGCCGCATGATCACGCCCTGCTCGGTGCCGCAATCCTGGGACGTCACCACCACGTCCTGCGCCACATCCACCAGACGGCGGGTGAGGTAGCCGGAGTTGGCGGTTTTCAGTGCGGTATCCGACAGGCCCTTACGCGCGCCGTGGGTCGAGATGAAGTATTGCAGTACGTTCAGGCCTTCACGGAAATTCGCGGTGATCGGCGTTTCGATGATCGAGCCATCCGGCTTGGCCATCAGGCCGCGCATGCCGGCGAGCTGACGAATCTGCGCCGCGCTACCACGCGCGCCGGAGTCCGCCATCATGAACACCGAGTTGAACGAGGTCTGCCGAACCGTGTCGCCTTTTTTATCGACCACGGCTTCGGTGCCGATCCGCGACATCATCGCCTTGGCGATGTCGTCGTTGGCTTTGGACCAGATATCGACAACGTGGTTGTAGCGCTCGGAACCCGTGGTCAAACCCTGGCTGTATTGATCCTCGATGTCCTTCACCTTGGTTTCGGCTTCGCCGAGGATCTTCTGCTTCTCTTCCGGCACCATGATGTCGTCGAGGCAGAACGAAATGCCGGACTTTGTGGACATGCGGAAACCGGTGTACATCAGTTGATCGGCGAACACGACCGTGTCCTTCATGCCGACGCTGCGATAGACGAAGTTGATGACGCGGCTGACTTCCTTCTTCGTCATCGTCTTGTTGACGGTGGCGAACGGAATGCCTTCCGGCAGGATTTCCGACAGCAGCGCGCGGCCGGTGGTGGTGTCCACGCGGCGGAACAGTTCCTTGCCCTTATCGTCGTAATCGCGCAGACGCACCTTGATCCTGGCTTGCAGATCGAGCACGCCGGATTCATACGCACGATGCACTTCGGAAACATCCGAAAACGCCATGCCTTCGCCGGGCGCATTGACGCGCTCGCGCGACATCCAGTACAGCCCGAGCACGACGTCCTGCGACGGCACGATGATCGGATCGCCATTCGCCGGCGACAGGATGTTGTTCGAGGCCATCATCAGCACACGCGCTTCGAGCTGCGCTTCGAGCGACAGCGGCACGTGTACGGCCATCTGGTCGCCGTCGAAGTCGGCATTGAACGCGGTGCAGACCAGCGGATGCAGCTGGATCGCCTTGCCTTCGATCAGCACCGGCTCGAATGCCTGGATACCGAGGCGATGCAGTGTCGGTGCGCGGTTCAACAGCACGGGATGTTCGCGGATGCACTCTTCGAGAATATCCCAGACCTGCGGCTCTTCGCGCTCGACCATCTTCTTCGCCGCCTTGATGGTGGTGGCGAGGCCTTTGCGCTGCAGCAGCGAGAACACGAACGGCTTGAACAGTTCCAGCGCCATTTTTTTCGGCAGGCCGCACTGGTGCAGCTTGAGTGTGGGGCCGACGACGATGACCGAACGGCCGGAATAATCGACGCGCTTGCCGAGCAGGTTCTGGCGGAAGCGGCCCTGCTTGCCCTTGATCATGTCGGCGAGCGATTTCAGCGCGCGCTTGTTGGTGCCGGTGATCGCACGGCCGCGACGGCCGTTGTCGATCAACGCATCGACCGCTTCCTGCAGCATGCGCTTTTCGTTGCGCACGATGATGTCCGGCGCGGTCAGTTCGAGCAGACGCTTGAGACGGTTGTTGCGGTTGATGACGCGGCGGTACAGATCGTTCAGATCGGAGGTCGCAAAGCGGCCGCCATCGAGCGGCACCAGCGGGCGCAAATCCGGCGGCAGTACCGGCAGCACCGTGAACACCATCCACTCCGGCTTGTTGCCCGAGGCGATCAGGTACTCGATGAGCTTGAGGCGCTTGCCGAGTTTCTTGATCTTGGTATCGGAACCGGTGGCGCCGATATCCTCGCGCAGCTTGATGGTTTCTTTCTGCAGATCGATGTTCTTCAGCAGATCATGCACGGCCTCGGCGCCCATGCGGGCATCGAATTCATCGCCGTACTGTTCGACTGCGTTGAGGTAATCCTCTTCGGTCAGCAGCGAGCCTTTTTCCAGCGGCGTCAGGCCAGGATCGACCACCATGTGGGCTTCGAAATACAGCACGCGCTCGATCGCGCGCAGCGGCATGTCGAGCAGCAGACCAATGCGGCTAGGCAGGGATTTCAGGAACCAGATGTGCGCGACCGGCGAGGCCAGATCGATATGGCCCATGCGCTCGCGGCGCACCTTGGCGACGGTGACTTCGACGCCGCATTTTTCGCAGACCACGCCGCGATGCTTGAGGCGCTTGTACTTGCCGCAGAGGCATTCGTAATCCTTGATCGGCCCGAAAATCTTCGCGCAGAACAGACCATCGCGCTCCGGTTTGAAGGTGCGGTAGTTGATGGTTTCCGGCTTCTTCACTTCGCCGTACGACCAGGAACGAATCGTCTCGGGCGACGACAGGCTGATTTTGATCGCGTCGAAATCTTCGAACTCTTCCGGCGCTTTCATCAAGTTAAAAAAATCTTTCATTGCAATCTCCGTGAATCTTTAAGTCGCGTTCAGGCCGGGAATTACGAGTTCTGTTCCAGCTCGATATTCAGGCCGATCGAGCGGATTTCCTTGACCAGCACGTTGAACGACTCCGGCATGCCGGCGTGCATGCGGTGATCGCCATCGACGATCGCCTTGTACATGCGCGTACGGCCATTGGTGTCGTCCGACTTCACCGTGAGCATTTCCTGCAAGGTATAAGCAGCGCCGTAAGCTTCGAGCGCCCAGACTTCCATCTCGCCAAATCGTTGCCCGCCGAACTGCGCCTTGCCGCCGAGCGGCTGCTGCGTGACCAGCGAGTACGGACCGGTGGAACGCGCATGCATCTTGTCGTCCACCAAATGGTTTAGCTTGAGCATGTACATATAGCCGACCGTGACTTCGCGCGCGAAGGCATCGCCGGTGCGGCCATCGAACAGCTGCGCCTGACCACTGCGCGGCAAGCCCGCCAGTTCCAGCAGGTTCTTGATGTCTTCTTCGGCGGCGCCATCGAACACCGGCGTAGCCACCGGCAAACCCTTGATGAGGTTGTGCCCAAGACGCAGCACTTCTTCATCCGAGAATTCGTCGAGCTTGACCTTCTGCTCGCCCTTGCCGGTCTTGTTGTAAATCTTGTCGAACAGCTTGCGCAGTTCGGCCACGGCCTTGGCCTGCTTCAGCATTTCCTCGATCTTCGCGCCGATGCCCTTCGCTGCCCAGCCGAGATGCACTTCGAGCAGCTGACCGATGTTCATGCGCGAAGGCACGCCCAGCGGGTTCAGCACGATGTCCACTGGCGTGCCGTTGGCCATATGCGGCATGTCTTCGACCGGCACAATCTGCGAGATCACGCCCTTGTTGCCGTGACGTCCCGCCATCTTGTCGCCCGGCTGCACGCGGCGCTTCACTGCCAGATAGACCTTCACCATTTTCAGCACGCCGGGCGAAAGTTCGTCGCCCTGCTGAATCTTGCGTTTCTTGTTCTCGAAGCGCTTGTCGAACTCCGAACGCTGCTCCTTGAGCTGCTTCGCCGACATTTCCAGCTGGCTCTGCGCGTCTTCGTCCTGCAAACGGATTTCGAACCACTTATCGTGATCGAGGCTGTCGAGATATGCGGCGATGACCTTCTCGCCCTTTTTCAATTTCGACGGGCCGCCATCGGCGACCTTGCCGAGCAGCAGCTTGCGCAGACGGTCGTAAATGTCGTCTTCAAAGATGCGCAGCTGGTCGTTCAAATCCTTGCGGACCGAGGCCATTTCGCTTTCTTCGATCGACAGCGCGCGCTTGTCTTTCTTCACGCCTTCACGGGTGAACACGCGCACGTCGATGATGGTGCCGTCCATGCCGGCCGGCACGCGCAGGCCGGTGTCCTTCACGTCGGAAGCCTTCTCGCCGAAGATTGCGCGCAGCAGCTTTTCTTCCGGCGTCAGCTGGCTCTCGCCTTTCGGCGTGACCTTCCCGACGAGGATGTCGCCCGCCTTCACTTCGGCGCCGATGTAGACGATGCCGGATTCGTCGAGCTTGCGCAGCGCGCTCTCATTGACGTTCGGAATATCGCCGGTGATTTCCTCGGGGCCGAGCTTGGTTTCGCGCGCGATACAGGTCAGCTCTTCGATATGCACGGTGGTGAAACGGTCTTCTTCGACGACGCGCTCGGACAGCAAAATCGAGTCTTCAAAGTTGTAGCCATTCCACGGCATGAACGCGATCAGGATGTTCTGGCCGAGTGCCAGTTCGCCGAGATCGGTCGACGGGCCATCCGCCAGCACATCGCCGCGCGCAACCACATCGCCCGGCTTAACGATCGGCTTCTGGTTGATGCAGGTGTTCTGGTTCGAGCGGGTGTACTTGATCATGTTGTAGATGTCGACGCCCGCCTCGCCCGAAGAGGTTTCGTCATCATTCACGCGGATCACGATTCGGCCGGCATCGACCTTGTCACAGACGCCGCCACGCTTGGCGGTGATCGCAACGCCGGAGTCGATCGCCACGCGACGCTCCATGCCGGTGCCGACCAGCGGCTTCTCCGAACGCAGCGTCGGCACCGCCTGGCGCTGCATGTTGGAACCCATCAAGGCGCGGTTGGCGTCGTCGTGTTCGAGGAACGGAATCAGTGCGGCGGCGACGGACACGATCTGGCGCGGAGAAACGTCCATGTACTGGACCTTATCCGGCGTCATCATCGTGAACTCGTTCTGGTAACGCACCGAGATCAGGTCTGCCTTGAAATGGCCTTTACCATCGAGTTCCGAGTTCGCCTGCGCGATCACATAACGGCCTTCTTCGATCGCCGACAGGTATTCGATTTCCGCACCGACCTTGCCATCCACAACCTTGCGATATGGCGTTTCGAGGAAGCCGTAATCGTTGGTGCGCGCGTAGCAGGCCAGCGAGTTGATCAGACCGATATTCGGGCCTTCCGGCGTTTCGATCGGGCAGACGCGGCCGTAATGCGTCGGATGCACGTCGCGCACTTCAAAGCCGGCGCGTTCGCGGGTCAAACCGCCAGGCCCGAGCGCGGAAACGCGGCGCTTGTGCGTGATCTCGCTCAAGGGATTGTTCTGGTCCATGAACTGCGACAGCTGGCTGGAACCAAAGAATTCCTTGATCGCCGCACCGACCGGTTTGGCGTTGATCAGGTCTTGCGGCGTCAGGTTATCGGCTTCCGCCATCGCTAGACGCTCGCGCACTGCGCGCTCGACGCGCACCAGGCCAGTGCGGAACACGTTCTCGGCCATTTCGCCGACCGCACGGATGCGACGGTTGCCGAGATGGTCGATATCGTCGGTGATCTGTTCGCCGTTGCGGATGGCGATCATCTCGCGCACCACTTCAACGATGTCCGAAGTCTCGCCGTAAGTGGCGACCAGCTTCTTCGCGTTATCGTCCTTGACCAGTGTTTTCAGATACTGAAAGTCGTACAGCACGCCGGCACCGGTGACGGCGCTGCGGCGCAGGCGACGGTTGAACTTCATCCGGCCGACGGCCGAAAGATCGTAGCGTTCCGGCGCGAAGAACAGGCCGTGGAACAGCGTTTCGGCGGCGTCCTTGGTCGGCGGTTCGCCGGGGCGCATCATGCGGTAGATTTCCACCAGCGCTTCGAGCCGCGTGCGGCTCGGATCGATATTCAGCGTGGTCGAAATGTAGGCGCCCTTGTCGAGATCGTTGACGTAGATCGTCGGCAATTCGGTGGCGCCCGCAGCGCGGAATTTTGGCAGCAGTTCGGCGGTGATTTCGCTGTTGGCCGGTGCGAGCACTTCGCCGGTGTCCTTGGCGATGATGTCGCGCGAGAGGATTTTGCCGAGCAGATATTCGTCCGGCACGTCGAGCTTTTTGAGGCCTGCTGCTTCGATCATCTTGATGTGGCGCGCGGTGATCAGCTTGCCCTGCTCGACCAGCACCTTGCCGCCGGCCTTAATGTCGAACTGCGCTTTTTCACCTTTCAGGCGTTCCGGCACCAGTTCCAGCTTGGCGCCGTCGGCGGCGAGGTTGAAGGTGTTGAGATCGTGGAACAGTTCCAGCATCTGCGTGTTGTCGTAACCCAGCGCGCGCAGCAGGATCGTTGCCGGCAGCTTGCGGCGGCGATCGATACGCACGAACAGATTGTCCTTCGGATCGAATTCAAAATCGAGCCAGGAGCCGCGATACGGAATGATGCGGGCGCTGTACAACAGCTTGCCCGAGCTGTGCGTCTTGCCCTTGTCGTGATCGAAGAACACGCCGGGCGAACGATGCAATTGTGAAACGACGACGCGCTCGGTGCCGTTGACGATGAAGGTGCCGTTGTCGGTCATCAACGGCACTTCGCCGAGATAAACTTCCTGCTCGCGGATGTCCTTGACGCGCTTCTCTTTCGATTCGCGGTCGTAGATCACCAGACGGGTTTTGACTTTCAAGGGCGCAGCAAACGTGAGGCCGCGCACGCGGCATTCCTTTTCGTCGAACACCGGCTCTTCGAGGCGGAAGCTGACGTACTCCAGCGCCGCGGCGTTGTTGTAGCTGACCATCGGGAACACCGACTTGAACGCCGCATGCAGACCGACTTCGCGGCGCTGCGAAGGCGCCAGTTCAGCCTGCAGGAACAGGCGGTAGGAATCGATCTGCGTCGCCAGCAGATAGGGGATTTCCAGCGTTTCGACTTGCTTGCGGAAATCCTTGCGGATGCGCTTTTTCTCGGTGAACGAGTAGGCCATTTGATCTATACCCTCACAGTTACTGCTGACGCGGCGATGAGCCGCACAAAAATGCACTCGACTGAACGGCTGAATGCGCCGTACACGCGGCTGAATTTTTCGATAGATGTTTTAGCAGCGGCAGAAGGCCGGCAGCTTGCGCTGCCAGCCTTCGCCGGAACGGCTTGCCTGAAAACGGCGAGCGTCAAAGTCTTACTTCAGTTCGACCTTGCCGCCGCCTTCTTCCAGCTTCTTCTTCATCGTTTCGGCATCGGCTTTCGAAACGCCTTCCTTGACCACCTGCGGCGCGCCTTCGACCAGATCCTTGGCTTCCTTCAAGCCTAGGCCGGTGAGTTCGCGGACGACCTTGATCGTGCCGACTTTCTTGGCGGCATCGAAGCCGGCGAGAACGACGGTGAACTCGGTCTGTTCAACCGCAGCGGCAGCCGGAGCCGCACCACCGGCAGCCGGACCAGCGACCACGGCGGCGGCAGCGGAAACGCCAAACTTCTCTTCCATCAACTTGACCAGCTCGACGATGTCCATGACGGACTTTTCGGCGATCGCGTCAAGAATTTCCTGATTTGACAGTGCCATTTCAATACCCTCTAAAAAACGTTAAGTGTGTGTGAGATACCGCTAAAAATTGACCAGCGAAATACCCGAATGTGAAAAGTGAACTCGGACTTCAAGCCGCCTGCTTGGCATCGGCGACGGCTTGCACCGTGCGCACGAACTTCGCGGTTGGCTCGGCCAGGGTGCGCACAAATTTGCCGATAGGCGCCTTCATGACGCCCAGCAGCATGGCCAGCGCCTGCTCCTTGGACGGCAGCGAGGCCAGCCGTTCGATATCCTTCGAGCCATACAACTGCCCGCCGATCGAAACGGCCTTGACCACCAGCTTGTTGTGATCCTTGGCGAAGTCCTTGATGACGCGACCGACAGCACCTGGATCCTCCAGCGAGAACCCCAGCACCAACGGACCCACCAAGGCATCGCCCATGCACTCGAACTCAGTGCCCTGAACGGCGCGCTTGGCCAGCGTGTTCTTCACCACGTGCAGATAAATCGCGTTTTCACGCGCCTTCGCACGCAGCAGATCGAACTCGCCGGCGGAAAGTCCGCGGTACTCGGCAGCCACTGCCGAATGCGCGCGTGCCGCAACCTCGTTCACTTCCGCAACCAGGGCTTTCTTGTCTTCGATACGCAATGCCATAAGACTCGAACTCCTGAATGCTTCTGTACTTCAAAAAGCTGAAGTCCTTGCAGACCACAGCCACCTGTCGGTGTTTACGAACAAAACTTCGATCACACCATCTGCGTAGGAATTTAAGAGAGCCGGCCTCGCGGTCTGTTCCCACCTACGGTCTTGGACGGCGTGGCTCTCACCACACTGTCAAGCTTGTTGGGGAGACCGGATTTGCGGCCGATCTCCCGTGAATCAATGAATCAATACGCTTAAGCGCGCCGCCTTACTCCGGCAGCGAGCCGACATCCACACGAATGCCAGGCCCCATCGTCGTCGATAGCGTCACCTTCTTGATGAAGATGCCTTTCGACGTTGCCGGCTTCTGGCGACGGATATCGCGCAGCACGGCCAGCAGGTTGTCCTGCAATTTGTCGGTAGCGAAATCCGCAGCGCCGATCGCGCAATGGATGATGCCGGCCTTGTCGGTGCGATAACGCGCCTGACCCGACTTCGCATTCTTCACCGCTTCAGCGACGTTCGGCGTGACCGTGCCGGTCTTCGGGTTTGGCATCAAACCGCGCGGGCCGAGCACCTGGCCGAGACCACCGACGATGCGCATCGTGTCCGGGCTGGCGATGACCACGCCAAAGTTCAGATCGCCTTCCTTCATCTTGGCGGCGAGATCTTCCATGCCGACTTCATCCGCACCGGCGGCCTTGGCTTCGGCAGCCTTGGCACCCTGCGCGAATACGGCGACGCGAACGGTCTTGCCGTTGCCGTGCGGCAGCGTAGTGGAACCGCGCACGTTCTGGTCGGATTTCTTGGCGTCGATGCCGAGATTGATCGAAAGATCGACCGACTCCTTGAACTTGGCGGTGGCGCAGGTTTTCAGCAGTGCGAGTGCTTGTTCCATCGAATAGGCTTTGCCCTGCTCAATCTTGTCGGCCAGCAGTTTCTGGCGTTTGGTCAACGTCGTCATTACACGCCCTCCACTTCAACGCCCATCGAACGGGCCGAGCCCGCGATGAGACGGATTGCCGCGGCCATGTCGCCCGCATTCAGATCGGGCCATTTGACCTTGGCGATCTCTTCGGCCTGCTTTTTGGTGATCTTGCCTACCTTTTTGGTGTGCGGCGTTGGCGAGCCGGACTCGATGCCCGCGGCTTTCTTGATCAGCACGGTCGCCGGCGGCGTTTTCGTGATGAAGGTGAAGCTGCGATCCGAATAAACGGTGATGACCACCGGCGTCGGGATGCCAGGTTCCAGCTTCTGCGTGGCGGCGTTGAACGCCTTGCAGAATTCCATGATGTTGACCCCGTTCTGGCCGAGCGCAGGGCCGACCGGCGGCGAGGGATTGGCCTTGCCTGCAGGAATCTGCAGCTTGACGTAGGCCTGTACTTTCTTTGCCATGACTCACAATCTCCTAAGTGGGTGGTAGCGCCTTGCCCAAATGGCGAGGCTCCCCATGAAACACGGAAACGACATCGCTTCCGTTTGCTGCAAAATCCTGGCGCTCGCGAATGCTCCGGTGTCGACACTGGAGCATTGGCGCTGCCTGCGCTTTTAGCCTTTCTCCACCTGACTGAATTCCAGCTCGACCGGCGTCGATCGACCAAAAATCAGCACGGCGACACGCAGGCGACTCTTGTCGTAATTGACTTCCTCGACCACGCCGGAGAAATCGGCGAATGGACCTTCGGTAACGCGCACCGCTTCGCCCGGTTCGTACAAGGTTTTCGGCCGCGGTTTCTCGACCGCTTCTTCAACCCGATTCAGAATCGAATTGGCTTCCTTTTCGGAAATCGGCGCCGGCTTGTCGGGCGTGCCGCCGATGAAGCCCAGCACTTTCGGCGTGCTCTTGACGAGATGCCAGGTGTCTTCGTCCATCTCCATCTGCACCAGCACATAACCGGGGAAGAACTTGCGCTCGGTGGTGCGCTTGGCGCCGTCCTTGATCTCGACCACTTCTTCGGTCGGCACCAGAATGTCGCCGAATTTGGTTTCCAGACCGGCTCGCGTGATGCGCTCTTTGAGCGCTTTCATCACGTTATTTTCGTACTGCGAATAAGCGTGTACGACATACCAACGCATGCTCATCTTTTATGCCCGACCAGTGAGTTTTTGTACGCCATACAGCAGCGCGGAATCCAGGCCCCACATGATCATGGCAACGATCACCACGAACACGGCGATGATCAGCGTGGTTTGTATGCTTTCCTGGCGCGTGGGCCAGACCACCTTGCGCAGTTCACTGCGAGCGCCGACCAGATAAGCCAGCGTTTGCTTGCCAAGGTTAGTCGCGTAAACCGCCGCAATCGCCCCGCCAAAGCCGGCCACGAGCAAACCCAGCCGCGGCAGTTTCGACAACTGCGGATCAAGGCCATAGTAGGCACCCATTCCGCCGACCAGCAGCAACAGCGCCACGATCAGCAACAGGGTGTCGAAGCGGGAGTTATTCTCTTCGCTCAGGGATTCCATCGATGTTCGTTGCAAACCTGCTGGGGGACAACTTCGAGGGATTGCGCTATGGCAGGGCAGGAGGGTCTCGAACCCCCAACCTGCGGTTTTGGAGACCGCCGCTCTACCAATTGAGCTACTGCCCTAAAGCGTCAACTCGGGAAAAAGGAGCGGGAGTATATCCCCCGCCCCGCCCTCTGTAAATGGCCGGATGCAGGCAGCGGATTTGGGGAACCCAGCCGCCTGCCGAAAACCTAAGCCAAAATTTTCGTCACCACACCCGCACCGACGGTACGGCCGCCTTCGCGGATAGCGAAGCGGACCTGCTCTTCCATCGCAATCGGGGCGATCAGTTCGACGTTGACCTTGATGTTGTC
>CAJCJH010000034.1 GCA_903970615.1 Rhodospirillales bacterium | reverse complement strand
CTGCCGATGAAGCTCAGGAAAGCGACGCGCGGATCGGTGGCCAGCTGGGTCGTCAGCTCGTTGGTCGCCGGCATCAAGGCCGCGCACCATTCGTCCGGCAAGCCGGCTTCGCGCAGGATTTCGACCACGCGAAAGCACGAGGTCGGCGTCGAACGCGCAGGCTTCACGATCACCGGGCAACCCGCCGCAATCGCCGGGCCGACCTGATGTGTAATCAGGTTCACCGGATGATTGAACGCGCTGACGGCGACGACCACGCCGATCGGTTCGGTCTGCGTGAATGCGAGCCGCTCGCCGGAAGCCTTGTTGAGCCGCATCGGAATCACTTCGCCCTGATCGGTGCGCAGCGCATCCACCGCACAACGCAGGGAATCGATCGCGCGCGCCACTTCCACTCTGGAATCGATCAGCGGCTTGCCGCCTTCGCGTGCTGCTTCCAGCGCCAACGGGTCGGCACGCGCCTGCATCAGACTCGCCGCGCGATCGAGAATCGCAATGCGTTCGTGCAGCGGCAACCATTGCTCACGGTTGCGATACAGCGCATGCGCGGTGGTCAGCGCCTGTTCGATCACGTTCGCATCGGCCGTCGCTACTTCAGCAATGGCAGAACGATCGAACGGCGTTTCCAGCGTGTACGACGCGCCACTTTTTGCGCCTGCAACCATCGTTTCATAGCGGGGCAAACTCATGCGGCTTCTCCTGACAAAAATGGCGGCGATCGCATCTGGCGACGGTTTAGGTTTGATCGGACGGCCGTAGCCATGCAAGCCCTAGTCGGGACTCCACGGCTGCGGCTTGGTTCAGCCGCTGGCGCACGCCGGCAGTTTACGTGTGCATCCCGGAAGCTGGCGCGCAGACCGTTCGTCAAGCATTGAACGACGGCCGGCATGGCACCGACGCTCGCTCAAAGGATTTAGGATAACGTCGGTGGTTGAAGAGAAGATTCGATTTTGCTTGAGGGGAATGCGGGTGCGGAGACTCAAACAGTGCGAGTTTGGATTGGCATTTGCACTGGCCGGCATGCTGGTGAGCCGATCGACATTAGCCATCGGCCTCGGTGAAATCCAGAAGCAATCGGCGCTCGGTGCGCCCTTGAACGTCGAGATCGAGCTGAGCCTCGACGGCGGCGAATCGATCGAATCGATCCACACGAAAATCGCCGATGCCAGCGCCTATGATCAGGCGGGGCTGCAACGGCAGAGTGTGTTGGAGCATACCTCGGTCGATGCGATCCAGCATGACGGCCACACTTTTTTGCACGTTTTCAGCACCAGCCGCGTGGCCGAGCCTTATCTGCCGCTGCTGCTGGAAGTCGGCGACGCCCGCGGCAAGCTGCTGCGTGAATACGATCTGCTGCTGGACCCGCCTTCGAGCAAGTCCAGTGAACCTTCCGGTAATCCATCGGCGAATCCCATACCGCTGCCTGCGGCCGCTGCTGCCGTCGCCAAACCTCCGTTGGACGTCTCACCTGCGGTGACGACAGCGACGATTCCGGATGCCGCGAACGGGCGTGCGGCGGCGCAAAGATCAAACCGCGCGGATGGCTGGTCCAGGCATTTGCAAAAGTCCGGCACGCCGCCGCTGGAGTCGAAACCGCTGAAAAAATCCGGCAGCCCGGCCCGGCCGGATGCGGACGTTGGCGCAGCCGAGGGCTTCGCGCGCGTCGTGCTGAACGTGCCGATTGCCGGCCCCATCGCAACGCCTTCGCCAAGGCTGGCGCTGACTCAAAGCTTGGGAAATCCGCCGACGGCGGCGGAGTCTGCGGCGGTCGGCGCACGGCTCGTCAACGGCGCCGCCAATCCACAAAATCCTGCGGTGAATCCGCCAGCCGGCACCGCGGTTGCGATCGGAAATAATGAAAAAGACAGCGCAGGCACGGCCGAAATGTCGTCGAGCGAAGCGCAGAATGCGCTGGGCCAAACGTCTACGCAGCCCGGTACTTCGCATGGATTTTTTTATGGTGTGCTGGCACTGATTGCCGGCGCGCTCTGGATCGTGTTGCTGCGGCGTCGCTGGAACAATGCCCCGCCGCCGGAAACGCTCGAACCCAAGACTCCGAGAGCCTACACCCGGGCTACCAATGTGATCCCGCCGATGGATGTGCTCGATGGTCAGCCGACCGCAGAATCAGTGGCGGCCAGTGTGCGTGCTTTCGAGGCCCGCAGCGCTGCGGCCAAGCAGGAAGAACTGCAATCCGTCGGCAGCGATTTTTTCGACAACGTCGCAGAATTCCTGCAGCAGGCGGTGACGCGCGAGCCGCATCGCTTCGATCTGCGGATGAAGCTGCTGGAGGTGTACTACGCCGCCGGCAATGTGTATGGTTTTGTCGAGCAGGCGCGCGATTATCGCCAGCAGGCCCGCGATGCGATCAGCGATAAGCAATGGCCGGAAATCGCGCGCATGGGCCGCGAGCTCGCTGCCGGCGACGAGCTGTTTGCCGAGCCGGTTGAAACGTCGAGGCCATTGACATCGATGGTCGGCGCGCGTGAAACGGTCACGCTGCTGCATCACCGCCGCTACTACGAAGAGCTGGACAGCGCGCGGCTCGAACCCTTGCTGAACCAGCTTGCCGCCGTGCATGCCGATGCGGCGAATGACGAAGGCTTCAAAAAACTGGTGCAGGACGATCTGCGCGAATTCATGCAGCGGCCCTCGGCTTTGCAGCATGCGGCACGCCTTTCGGTGCGCTGCGGCGGCGCCGCGATTTACCTGAAGCGCACCGATCTGCATGGTGCGCGCGACCCGGAATTGATCAATGCCATCGGCCAGATCAATCTGGCGCTATGCATGGGCAAAAAACAGGTGCTGGCGGGCACTTTGCGCAGCGGCAACCACGCGGTTGCGGTGGCTACCGTCGCGGTGAAGAAAGGTCTGCGCTGCCGGATTTTCATCAGCGAAACTGCGCTGGAACAGGCGAAAGACAAGTTGACCAAACTCAGGGAACTCGGCGCCGAAGTGCAGGTGGTCTGGCCGGAAGATGAGCATCCGGTCGATCCGCGCCGCGCGGCGATGCAGGCCTGGATGAACGAGCCGCAGTCGTCCCTGTTCATCAGCAGCCTTTCTGCGGGCCCAAGGCCGTATCCCGCCATCGTGCTGGATTTCCAGACCACAGTCGGCCAGGAAGTGCTGCGACAACTCGCCGAAGAACCGAAACCGCGATATCCGGATGCCCTGATCGTCGATGCCGGCGGCGGCTTTGAAACTTTCGGCCTGTTCGCGCCGTTCCTCGGCCAGAAAGCCGTGCGCTTGTACAGCGCCAAGGCGATCAATGCGCCGGTCGAAACCGTGGTCAGCGAAGGCGCGATCGTGCGTCAGCAACATTGGCAATCGCTCGGCCGCGAACGGGCATGGCTGCGCGAAACCGGCCGCGTCGCGGTGCGTCCGACGACCTACGAGGATGCGCTTGCCGCCGTCGAAATCCTGGCGCGTCTGGACGGCTACAACATCTCGATCGAAGACGGCTACGCAGTCGCCTGCGCCACCGATATCGCCGCCTCGCTGCCGATGGGAAAAACCGTCGTCGCCCTGCTGGGCGCGTCGCGCGAATAAGGCCGCACGCGTTCGATCCAGGCGCGTGCAGATGACTACATTGATCGGCGAGTGCAGCGATTACCTCGATTGATTGGGGCGCAGGCGCCCGCCTTGCGAGCCATAAAATCTGCCAGTGACTTCATCTGCGCGAGTGATCCAGGCGCGCGAACTTCGCATGCGATAATTGAGATCCGTTCCGAAAGCCGCTTCTGATGTCATCCACTTCCGCCAAGCGCGATTCCCGCCGCATTCTCGTCACACACGCGCTGCCCTACGCCAATGGCCCGCTGCATCTTGGCCACATGGTCGGCTACATCCAGGCCGACATCTGGGTGCGCTTCCAGCGCATGTGCGGCAACGATGTCAGCTTCGTCGCCGGCGAAGATGCACACGGCACGCCGATCATGCTGGCGGCCGAAAAAGCCGGCGTCACGCCCGAACAATTCATCGCCGGAATAAAAGCCAGCCACGAAGCGGATTTCCGCGATTTCGGCGTGCATCACGATTATTACCATTCGACGCATTCGGCCGAGAACAAGGCGCTCGTCGAAGACATATATCGCAAACTGAAGTCGAAAAATTACATCGTCGAACGCGAAGTCGAGCAGGCCTTCGATCCCGCGAAGCAGATGTTTCTACCGGATCGCTACGTCAAAGGCGAGTGCCCGAAATGCGGCACCAAGGATCAGTACGGCGACAACTGCGAGAACTGCGGCGCGACCTATTCCGCGCGTGAATTGAAGAATCCTTATTCGACACTTTCCGGCGCCGCACCCGAATGGAAAGCGAGCGCGCATTTCTTTTTTGCGTTACCGAAACTTCAAGCAGAAGTGGATTCGTGGATCGATCGCGCCGACATCAACAATGGCGTAAAAGCCAAACTGCGTGAATGGACCAAAGCAGAAGGCGGCCTGCGCGACTGGGATATTTCCCGCGATGCACCTTACTTCGGCTTCGAGATTCCGGACCAACCCGGCAAGTATTTCTACGTCTGGCTGGATGCGCCGATCGGCTACTTCGCCAGCCTTAAAGCTTATTGCGAAAGCGAAGCAGGCAAAGCGCGCGGCCTCGATTTCGACAAATTCATCGGCGATGAAAACTATGCCGAGATGTGGCATTTCATCGGCAAGGACATCGTCAACTTCCACGGCCTGTTCTGGCCGGCGATGCTGAAAGGTTCAGGCTTGCGCGAACCGACCGGCCTCGCCGTGAACGGTTATCTGACTGTTGACGGCGCGAAGATGAGCAAGTCGCGCGGCACGTTTATCAAGGCAAGGACTTATCTGGATGCCGGACTCAACCCGGAATATCTGCGGTATTACTTTGCGGCGAAGCTGGGATCGGGCGTTGATGATATCGATCTCAATCTTGAGGACTTTGTGGCTCGCGTGAACAGCGATATCGTCGGCAAATACGTAAACATTGCCAGTCGATGCGCCAAGCTAATCCACGACCGGTTTGATGGCTATCTTGCAAGCACCGTCGATTTGCTCGACTCCGATTTCGTAGTCGCTCAGCCACAGGCGTACCGAATCGTTCAGCAAACTTACGAAGCGAGGAATTTCGCAGGAGTCATCCGGCATGTGATGGATATCTTGGGGCTATGCAATGAAGCGCTGCACCGCAAAGAGCCGTGGACGAAGATCAAGGAAGCTGGACAAGCCGAGCTTGATTCCGACGTACATAAAATATTGACCAGTGCTCTGAACGTCTTCCGGCTGGCAACCATATATCTCTCGCCAATCCTTCCGCAGCTTGGGCGGCGTGTCGAATCGTTTCTTGATCTAAATCGCCAGTTCACTTGGACCGACGCCGCTGCGCCACTAACTGGCCATCGAATTAACCATTACATTCCACTCGCCACCCGCATCGACTCCGCACACATCAAAGTAATGGTCGAAAACTCGAAGGAAGATCTCGCGCCAAGCGTTCAGAAGAACGCAGCATCTGCGGTCCTGAAGCCATTGGCTGACATGAATGATGCAGAATCGCATCTGAAGACGCCGGCGCAGCCGAAAAGCTCCTTGCCCACACCACTTGCATCGGCCGCGGCATCAACTATCAGCATCGACGACTTCAACAAAATCGAACTGCGCATCGCAAAGATCGAAAACGCGGAAAGCGTTGAAGGTGCGGACAAGCTGTTGCGGCTGACGCTGGATGTTGGTGAACTCGGCAAGCGTCAGGTATTCGCGGGGATCAAATCGGCTTATGCGCCGGATGCCTTGATCGGCCGATTGACCGTGGTCGTTGCCAATCTCGCGCCGCGCAAGATGCGTTTCGGCATGAGCGAAGGCATGGTGATGGCGGCGAGCGAGCCGGATGGAAAACCATTTCTGTTGTCGCCGGATTCGGGTGCGACGCCCGGCATGCGCGTGAAGTAAAAGTCTCTTCGCTTACGAAAAAACGCTCGCGCTTAATGCACGCCCGGCGGCGGCGCGCCGGTGCCGCGCTTCAGCAGAAACGCCAACGGAATAATCAGCAGCGCGCCAATGCTGAGCATCTGGAAGACATCGATATAACTCAGCATCGAAGCCTGCTGGCCGACCATTTCTGCGATCAGTCCATTAGCCTGCTGCTGGCCGGCGGCGTCGTTGCCGAAACGCGCGGCGAGGCCTTTCAGCGTCTGCGTATAGTGCGGATCAAGTCGGGAAACATGCGCACCGAGCGTGACTTGATGCGCGGCCGCGGAGCGCGCGAGGAGCGTGGTGACCAGCGAAGTGCCGACGCTGCCGCCGATATTGCGCGCGAGATTTACCAGCGCCGAAGCATTGCCGCTCTG
>CAJCJH010000033.1 GCA_903970615.1 Rhodospirillales bacterium | reverse complement strand
TTCACCAAGGGAACCGCCATCAGCGGGCCGGTCGACTACCGCTTTTTCTATGCGGATTTAAGCGCGGACCTGATTACCGATCCGGTGGTGCTGTCCGGTCTGACGTTCGCCGACGAGCCAGCCGATCTCTACACGCCGACCAAGACCACCTGCACTTCCGGCTACGGCATCAGCCAATTCGCCGGCGGCGCCAACGCGCCCGATTTCGGCGCAGCGGGCTACGCCTGCAATGCGGATGCGCCTTCGCCGTATCTCGATCAAGTTCGCAACGGATACGGCGGCATTTACAACGGTACCGGTTATGTCGTCGCCGAGCAGGACGATACGCCAGTCGAAATTCCATTCGATAGCGTCGCGGTTTACTCCGCCGCCACACCGCTGCTTTGCCAGGCCACGCAACTGCAAACGGGTTACGGCTGCCAGGCCGAGAAGCCAGTGACGACGGCCGCCAATACCAATCCGGTGCCGATACAGATTTTCCGCGTCGGCAACCTGGCGATCCTCGGCGTGCCGCTGGAAGTCACTGCGATGTCCGGCCGGCGCCTGCGCAAGACGGTGCTGGATGCGCTCAGCCCGGCCGGAGTCGATACCGTGGTGATCGCCGGGCTGTCGAACGATTATCACGAATACATGGCCACGCGCGAAGAATATTCGGCACAGATGTACGAAGGCGCTTCGACCATTTTCGGGCCGTGGCAACTCGGCGCAATCCAGCAGGAATCGCGCAAGCTGGCCTTGATGATGGCGAACGGACAACCCGCGCCGACCGGCCTTGCCGCTGCGGTGCTCACGGTCGGTCAGCCCTCGCCGATCACCACCGATCCCGCCAATTCCAGCTTCGGCAGCCTCGTCACCGATGCGCTGCCGAGCTATACGCAAGGCAATACGGTTGATGTGACCTGGGTCGCGGGTTATCCCGGCAATGACCTGAAGACGATGTCGTCCTACCTGTTCGCCGAGCATCAAAATGCGCAAGGCGGCTGGGATGTCGTCGCCGTCGACCGCGATCCGGAGCTGACTTTCATCTGGCATTCAACGCCTACCATCGCCAACACCGAAGCCAACTATGCCGGTGCCTCGACCGCCGAAGCACTCTGGACGATTCCGCTCGACACGCCCGCCGGTACTTACCGCATCCGGCACGAAGGCGTGGATCGCACCTCGGCCTCCGCGCCCGCGCAGAACTACGAAGGTATCAGCAGCCCGTTCACGATTACCGGCACACCGGCGGCCTGCCCGTGAAGATAAGTTTCGGGGGCTGATTTTTTGATGTGGAGATGCGCAACCGAGAGCGTTCGTACGGGTCCTGACGATCAATCCGAAATGCTCCAAATCAAAGTCGGGCGCGAGGAAGTTTGAAAGCTCAGCCGATGTCGGTTACTGAAATTGCGCCGATGATGCCGCGCAAAAAATATTGTCATTCCCTGCTGCTGCGGATTTGCCTTGCCCAATGATTGAGTTCGAGGAAACGACCGCGGTCGGCCTGCTTGCCCCAAGTCCCGAAGATGCCCGCTCGACCGCTGCTCGGAGCCGCGCAATCATCTGCTGCCGGTCTTTCGGCGGACCGTAGCTCCAGCTCATCCCATACCGCCAAGGCCGATGGCTGAAACTTCAAAGCCCTGTTCTTCGGGCTTGCGCTTTGCGATCACGTTGCGTTCTCGGCCGCGAACAGCGCCTTCGCGCGACTGATGGCCGACATGGCATTCGGCCAACCGACGTAGAACGCGAGGTGGGTGATCATCTCGACCAATTCGTCCTGCGTAACCCCGTTCTTGATCGCGTTGGGAAAATGGAAATCCATTTGTTCGGTCTTGCCTGCTGTGACCAGCGCTGCACACGTGATCAGGCTGCGATCGCGCTTGGAGAGTTGCGGTCGTTCCCAGACGTCTCCGAACAGAATGTCTTCGGTAAGCTCAACCAGCTTTGGGGAAAATCCGCCTAAAAGTTTTCGTACGGCGCTTTGTGGTTTATCGCTGCTCATCACCCTCTCCTGAAAAATGGCTTGGGCCATAGCGACCCGAGGATGCATTACGCCTGAAAACAGTTTGTACGCCTGTCCTCAATGCTATGAGTGATGTGCATGGCGGCTTCTGATTTTCAAGGGTTCTGCAACCCCGCCTAAGCTAAGGGATACGGTCGCGTTTGATTAGATGGCACACTGCGCATGGACTTATGAGGAATGCTCATGAAGCGATCCAGCCGGCTCGATGATCTGCTCGCGTTTGTCACTGTCGCGCGCGAGCGCAGCTTCACCAAGGCGGCGGCAAAGCTGGGCGTGTCGCAATCGGCGCTCAGTCATACCGTGCGCTTGCTGGAAAACCGGCTCGGGTTTCGCCTGCTGACGCGCACCACGCGCAGCGTCTCCGCCACCGATAGCGGCGAGCGCCTGCTGCGCGGCGTGGGGCCGCATTTCGATGCGATCGAGGAAGAATTCACCGCGGTCCGCGGACTGCGCGACAAACCCGCGGGGTCGATTCGCATCACCACCTCGGCCTATGCGGCCGAAGCGATTCTGTGGCCCGTGCTGGAAAAATTCCTGCCGCGGTATCCCGAGATCAAGGTCGAACTCAGTATCGACTCGGCGCTGACCGACATCGCCGCGCAGCGCTTCGATGCCGGCGTGCGGCTTGGAGAGCAGGTCGCACCCGGCATGATCGCCGCGCGTATCGGACCCGACACCAGCATGGCGGTAATCGGCGCGCCCGCGTATTTCAAGAAGCGATCCGTGCCGCAGGTGCCGCAGGATTTAACCGCGCACGATTGCATCAACCTGCGCCTGCAGACGCATGGCGGACTCTACGCATGGGAATTCGAGAAGGACGATCGCAAGCTCAACGTCCGCGTCGACGGCCAGCTGACGTTCAATGCGGTGGCGCAGGTCGTGGCTGCCGCGCTGGCCGGCTTCGGGCTGGCCTGTGTGCCGGCCGAGATCGTCAGCGCCGAGATTCGGAAAGGCCGCCTCCAGCGCGTACTGACCGATTGGTGCCCGTCCTTTCCTGGTTTTCATTTGTACTACCCAAGCCGGCGCTATGCATCGCCGGCATTCGCGCTGTTGGTCGATGCGCTGCGCTATCGAGCGAAGTGATGCTGGTCGTGGTGGACGCTTGCTTTGTGTCGATGCGGCCTACGCGCCCGATACATTTTTGCCTTGACCACAGTTGAAGCACTTGAGGTGCCGGCTGTGGCGCAGACAAGATCATCGGGCCGCAGGCCGGCATCCGTTCAGCGCGCGAATCCCGCTACGATCTGAACAGGCGCGAGTATTGGGTCTCGTGGCGCGCGCTCAAAATGCCCTGCATCGGCGTTGAGATGCCGATGTCTGCGTCCTCGATCTGCGCAGCGATAGAAACGAGTCTGGGAATTTCCGGAATCAGCGCATCGAGCAAACGCTGACCGGCGCGCTGGCCCAGCGGCACCAGTTTGATCGCGGCGAGTACCTGGTTTTCGCACCAGGTCCACGCATAGCCCGTCGCGGCATCGTCTACAGAGATATGCCAATGGCTTGCCGCCAACCCAAACATCGCGGCGTAGCTTGAGTCTTCATTCACTCGCCAGCCATCGGCCACGGCGATGCCGAGATCGCTCAGCACGCGCGCGAGCGCACAGCCGAGATGCCGATCTTCGGCGCGCAGCTCGGCCGTTTCGCGCGAAGCGATCAGGCGTTGGCTCCAGCGTCGCGCTTCATCCACTTCGTTGTTGTTCCAGGCGGCGTGCATGCGCAGCAAGATCGATAGATCGAGCGTGGCGATCGAATGCGCGGCGAGGCCGCCGATCCAGTCCGCGGCCGTGGCTTCGTCGTGAACCAGGCGGGATTCAACCGCGTATTCGAGGCCCTGCGAAAAGTGGTACGCACCAATCGGCAGCGCAGGGCTCACCAGCTGCAACAGCCGCAGCAGCGCGCTGCTGTCGGTCTTCACTCAGCCATGCGAGTGCGCGTGGGGTGCCGCGCCGTAAGCGCCGCTCTCCGGCTCGAACGGTGCCTCTTCGACCACCACTTCAAAGCCCTGACCGCGCAGCATGTCGTCGAGCACATGGTCGTGGCGGATGCGCAGCCAGCCGGCGCCGATCTGCACCGGTACGTGGCGATTGCCAAGGTGATAGCTGGCGCGCGCGAGCCGCCAGGGATCGTTCGCGGTGATGGTGGAAACGGTTTCATTCGCGGCGACCACTTGCACGACGCGGCCATCGTCGGTCAGCAGCTTGTCGCCATCGCGCAGCACTTGCCCGCGTTCCAGCATCAGGCTGGCTTCTTCACCGGAGGCCAATTTTGTGAGTTGCCGGCTGCGCGTGCGCTGGTCGAACGGCAGCACCAGTGTGAACGCAGGCTTGCGCGGATCGTGCTGCAAACGCTCGTAGATGGTCAGACGCGACATGGCGATAGCTTACGCAAACAGTCCGAGGAAAGTCATCGGAAAAATTTCAGAACAGGAAATAGCGCTGACTCAGCGGCAGCACGCTGGCCGGCTCGCAGACCAGCAATTCGCCGTCGGCGCGCACCTGGTAGGTTTGTGGATCGACATCGATCTGCGGCATGCCGGCGTTGTGAATCATGTCCTGCTTGCCGATCGTGCGCGTGTTCTTCACCGCTTCGATGCGCCGCCGCAAACCCAGCTGCTGCGGCACACCGGCGGCGATGGCGGCCTTGGAGACGAAGGTCAAGCAGGTGCTGTCCATCGCGCTGCCGAACGCGCCGAACATCGGCCGGTAATGCACCGGCTGCGGTGTGGGGATACTCGCGTTGGGGTCGCCCATCGCGGCGGCGGCGATCATGCCGCCCTTGATGATCAGGCTCGGCTTGACGCCGAAGAACGCCGGCTTCCAGACCACCAGATCGGCGAGCTTGCCGACCTCAACCGAGCCGACCACGTGCCCGATGCCCTGCGTGATCGCGGGGTTGATCGTGTACTTGGCGATGTAGCGTTTGACGCGGAAGTTGTCGTTGCGCGCGGTATCTTCGGGCAGGCTGCCGCGTTGCAATTTCATCTTGTGGGCCGCTTGCCAAGTGCGGATGATGACCTCGCCGACGCGGCCCATCGCCTGACTGTCGGAGCTCATCATCGAGAACACGCCGAGGTCGTGCAGGATATCCTCGGCGGCGATGGTCTCGCGCCGGATGCGCGACTCGGCAAACGCGACGTCTTCCGGAATGTCGGGATTGAGGTGATGGCAGACCATCAACATGTCGAGATGCTCGTCGACGGTGTTGACCGTGTACGGCATCGTCGGGTTGGTCGACGACGGCAGCACGTTCGGCAGGCCGGCGCACTTGATGATGTCGGGCGCGTGGCCACCACCGGCGCCTTCGGTGTGGAAAGTTGCAATGGCTCGGCCCTTGAACGCCGCGATCGTGTCCTCGACAAAACCCGCTTCGTTCAGCGTATCGGTGTGGATGGTCACCTGCACGTCGTGCGAATCGGCCACGCTCAGGCAGTTGTCGATTGCCGCCGGCGTGGTGCCCCAGTCCTCGTGCAGCTTGAGGCCATAAGCGCCGGCTTCGATCTGTTCTTCGAGCGCGCGCGGCAGCGAGGTATTGCCCTTGCCCTGGAAGCCCAGGTTCATCGGGAAGGATTCCGCCGCCCGCAGCATCGAATGGATGTGCCAGGGCCCCGGCGTGCAGGTGGTGGCTAAAGAGCCCGTCGCCGGGCCGGTGCCGCCACCCATCATCGTGGTCACCCCGCTCATCAGGGCTTCCTCGATCTGCTGTGGGCAGATGAAGTGGATGTGGGTGTCGATGCCGCCGGCGGTGATGATGTTGCCTTCGCCGGCGATGATCTCGGTGCCGGGGCCGATGATGATATTCACGCCCGGCTGCACATCCGGGTTGCCGGCCTTGCCGATCGCCGCGATCAGCCCGTTCTTGAGGCCGATGTCGGCCTTGACGATGCCCCAGTGATCGATGATCAGCGCGTTGGTGATGACCGTATCAGCGACTTCCGCAGCAACCCGCTGGCTCTGGCCCATGCCGTCACGGATCACCTTGCCGCCGCCGAACGTCACCTCGTCACCATAGATCGTGTGATCGCGTTCGACCTCGACCCAGAGTTCGGTATCGCCGAGCCGAACGCGATCACCCGTGGTCGGGCCGTACAGGCTGGCGTAAGCGGCACGACTGATCTTCACAGCGCGCCTCCGATCATGCCGCGGAAGCCATGAACGATTCTTGCACCGGCATAGGCGACGAGCTCCACCGTGCGCTCCTGCCCGGGTTCGAAACGCACCGCGGTGCCGGCCGGGATGTTCAAACGGTAGCCGCGCGCCGCGGCGCGGTCGAAGCTCAGCGCCGCGTTGGTCTCGTGGAAGTGATAGTGCGAGCCGACCTGGATCGGCCGGTCGCCGGTATTGCCGACGCGCAGCGTCACCGTGCTGCGGCCGGCGTTGATCTCGATGTCGGGCGCATCAGCGGCTTCGATTTCACCGGGGATCATGAGCGCACTCAAAGGCTGTTGGGTACGACGAGCAGCACAGCGCCGCACAGAGCAACAACGGCCCCCGCGGTACGCAAAGCCCAAGGCTGCGATCGAGTCAGCATGCCTGCGGCGGCACCGCTCAGATGCAGCATCAAGGTCGAGGCCACCATGCCGGCGAGCCAGCTAAAAGTGTTCAGCGAAGCCGGCATTTCATGGCCGTGCGCGTAGCCGTGAAACAGCGCGAGCGTGCCGGCCAGCAGCATCGCGGATTGCAGCGACAGGCGCTGACGCTTCAACATCAAGGCGCCGAGCACGACCAGCGACAGCGCAATCGCCGTCTCGGTCAACGGGATCGAAACTTTGCTAAGGCCGATCAGCGCACCCGCCAAAGTGCCGGACGCGAACGCGGCCGGCACTAGCCACCAGCGGCGCGTCTGCGTGCTCGCGCTCCACCAGCCGACGGCGACCATCGCCAGCAAGTGGTCGATGCCGGTGAGCGGATGCAGCAGGCCCGCCGAAAAATCCAGCGGACCATGACCGGGATGCGCGCTCGCAATCGCCGGCACAAGCGCCAGCATGAGAATCGAAAGGGTTGAAGTCCGGCGTGACATGAATGCCTCCGTTGCCAGTGAGTGATGCGTTCAGGGAATCGGGTTGTGTACGGTGACGAGCTTGGTGCCATCCGGAAAAGTGGCCTCGACCTGCACATCCGGAATCATCTCGGCAATGCCTTCCATCACATCCGCGCGCGTCAGCAGCGTGGTGCCGTAGCTCATCAGTTCCGCCACGCTTTTGCCGTCGCGCGCGCCTTCGAGAATGGCGGCGGAAATCAGCGCCACGGCTTCCGGATAATTCAGCTTGAGGCCACGCGCCTTGCGCCGCTCGGCCAGCAGGCCGGCGGTGAAAATCAGCAGCTTGTCTTTTTCTCTGGGACTCAGTTCCATTGTGTTTTTGATTTAGCAGAATTCAGTTCGTGATCTATCCGCACGGCTTAAACCGTTTTTTAGGCATATTTACCCCTCATTATTTCTTGTACCGCAGACCGCGGCACATAGGCCCTCGGTACAGCGGGATTGATTATGACGCCCTCACAGTTTCCGCTGATGGACATTTGAAGAACGTCAAGTGATGTTTGCGCGATAACACCTATGCCTGTGCGGCCCACAATTCTTTTGAACGCCTCGTTTTGATCTGTAAAGACTAATAGCGCTAGGCCACCAGTTGGAGCTGTAGATGTAAGCGTTTTGATCGTAGTTTCCTGCTCTAGGACGCCGGACGAATTCACAGGAAGCGGATGATCTACCGCAACCATAAGAAAGCCTTGGCTCAAGCTTCGATATAGAGAATGCACGATGTACTCTTCCCCAGGTCGAGCGTTATGCCGACCGACCGCCTCTTTCAGCATCTCATTTGGCTGGAATACGACTGGTGCGGGCTGTTGCACCACCTGCTTTTTCTTGAAGAGACCGAACATTGGATATGCCTAACTTGTGATTCGCGCCGCCCGCCCGCCGCTCAGGTCGCCCATATTCTTGGCGATACCGCTTCGCGTTGCATCAGGCGCGGCCGCAGTACGCGCCACAATTCGGCGAACGCCTGCGTGGCTGCATCGGCATGCCGCGCCAGCAGGCGCGCGACCAGCACGCCATCCACCAGACTTATTCCCAGCGTCACATCACTGCGGGATTCGAGCGCGGCCCGCGCGGCATCGATATCGGCCGGTTTTGCCGGATACGCCAGCAGCGTGCCGAGCACGCAATGGCCGGACAAGCCCCACAGCGCATCGAAAATACGGCCTTCGCCGGCAAGATGCAGACGATCCAGCAGCAGCGGTTTCTCGCCAAGCCACAACTCGAAACCCTGATGCACATAACCGGTATCGAAGCACTCGCCGCGCGTCATCAAACCATAGCTGCCGATGTCCCAGCCAATGAAGCGCGACTTCGCATCGAGCCTGACGACGGTGCTTTGCCGAACCCGCGCGCCGGGGTAATAAATGGTTTCCTGCGGCAGCCATTCGAGCGTGGCTTGGGTCAGATTGATCTCGACTTTTTGCCGCGCCTCGTCCGCTGCGCTGCGATAGAACTTGCCAGCCGCGGGTGTCGTCAGCAGCGCATGCGCGCCCGGTCCGGCATTGAAGTCAAGATCAAGCCGATCGCCGCCGACGATCCCCCCCGGAGGATGCACGATATACACATTGCAAACCGGCCCATCCGGATAAAAAGGCCGCTGCACGCGCAGTGGGCCGAAGTGCCGGCGCTGCGCCAGCACGGTGCGGTCGGCGGACGCGGTGAAGCTCAAGTCGAGTTCGGCCTGCCAGCCTTGCGTCGCCGCTGAAATCAGTTGATCGTCGCGCACCGCGGCGTTCATGTGCGTGTCCCGTTATTGCTCATGTGAGATTCATTCCGCCGTCGGCGACAATGACTTCGCCAGTGAGGTAATTGGAGTGGACGATCATCGCGGCGAGGTCGGCGATATCGTCCGGAGATGCCGCACGGCCCATCGGCGCACGCTCATTCCATAAAGCCTGAGAGTCTGTCCACGATTGCGTCAGTGGCGTATTCACGAGTCCCGGTGCCAGCGCGTTAACGCGGATGGCCGGCGCCAGCGTCGCAGCCAGCAGCTTCGTCATGTGATTGAGCGCGGCTTTGCTCACCGCATACGGAATGGAAGCGCCCTTCGGCCGAACGCCGGCGTGCGAACTGATGTTGAGAACGCAAGCAGGAACGCCTTCTTCCGCGCTCTTGCGCAGCGCCGCTTCCGCTGCGCCGACCAGCACCCAAGGCGCGATCACGTTGACTTCATAGAGCCGGCGCCAGATTTCCGGCGTGGCTTGCTGGATCGAAGCATGTGGTATCGCCTCGGTAATACCCGCACAATTCACCAGCACATCCAGCCGCCCATGCTGCGCGAGAACGGCATCGATCAAGCTGCTGCATTGATCCACTTGCGAAAGATCGGCTTGAAAATAGCTCGCGTGTTTCAGCTCGGCCGCGAGCGCCTTGCCGCGCTCGACGGACGACCTCGAATGCAGTGCCACCGTCATGCCATCGCTCGCCAGGCGCCGCGCAATGCTTTCACCGATGCCCGATGTCGAGCCGGTGACGAGCGCCACGCGCAGGGCACCGTTTTTCACGGACGATGTCGTCACGGTGTCGGCAATCATGCGCTGAATCAGACGGTGAGATGTTTTCTGACGAGATCATCGGTCAGTTCACCGATCGCGCCTTTCGCCACTGCGCGGCCTTTGTCGAGAATCACGAAATCGCTGGCGACGCGGCGCGCGAAGGGCAGCTTCTGTTCGACCAGCAAGACCGTCAGACCCAGTTCCTTGTTGAGCTTGAGAATGAGATCGCCGATGTCGTGGACGATGTTCGGCTGAATGCCTTCGCAGGGTTCGTCGAGGATCAGCAGTTTCGGTTCGAGCGTGAGCGCGCGGCCGATGGCGAGCTGCTGCTGCTGGCCGCCGGAAAGATCGCCGCCGCGACGCCCGCCCATTTGTTTGAGCACCGGAAACAGGCTGTGGATATACGCGGTCAACTCGCGGCGCTTGGCGTTCGACAAGCTGCGCGCTTCGAGGCCGACGCGCAGATTTTCATCGACCGTCAACTGCGAAAAAATTTCGCGGCCCTGCGGCACATAGCCGATGCCGAGGCCCGCACGCCGATCGGCGGAGACGCCGCGCAGTTCGCGCGTGCCGTCGTAAATGATCTCGCCGGAGGTGGCGGGAATCAGGCCCATCAGGCATTTCAGCAGCGTGGTTTTACCCATGCCGTTGCGGCCCATCAGGCACATGCGGGCGCCGCGCGGCACGTCGAGATCAAGATCCCAAAGCGTGTGGCTGCCGCTGTAAAACTGGTTGAGGCCGCTGATTTTGACCATGCTGTTTTGGTTCATCGCCGCGGCCTCACTCGCCGAGATAAACGGTTTTGACCTGCGGATTATTTTGTACTTCGTCCATGCTGCCTTCGGCCAGAACATGGCCCTCGTGCAGCACGGTGACCTTGCGCGCGATCGAGCGCACGAAATTCATATCATGCTCGACCACCACCACCGAATGCTTGCCTTCGAGCGAGATCAGTAGTTCGGCGGTGCGTTCGGTTTCCTGCGGCGTCATGCCGGCCACCGGTTCATCGACCAGCAGCACCAGCGGGTCTTGCATCATCAGCATGCCGATTTCCAGCCACTGTTTCTGGCCATGCGAAAGCGCGCCGGCGGCGGCGTTGAGATGTTCGCTGAGGCCGATGATACCGAGCACCTCATGGATGCGATCGCGCTGTGCGGCAGTGAGTTTGGCGAACAGCACTTTCCACACGGATTTATCCGAAGCCATCGCCAGTTCGAGATTCTCGAAGACCGTGTGCTCGCCAAAAACGGTGGGTTTCTGGAACTTGCGGCCGATGCCGGCCTGCGCGATTTCCGGTTCGGTGAGGCCGAGCAGATCGATGTTCTGGCCGAACCATACGGAGCCGGTATCCGGCCGTGTCTTGCCGGTAATCACATCCATCATCGTGGTCTTGCCGGCACCGTTCGGGCCGATGATGCAGCGCAGTTCGCCGGTCTCGATGTAGAGACTCAGATCGTTTAGCGCCTTGAAGCCATCGAAGCTTTTAGTAATGCCTTCGACATACAGAATGATGTTGTGCGAAAGATCCGGATTCGGCGTGTTGGTGCTGCCACGCTTGCCGGTGGGTTTGATGCGCAGGCCGATCGGGCCGGAAGTCGCCGCGGTCGCGCTCATGACTTCGCTCCGCGCCGTTTCATCAATCCCACCACGCCTTGCGGCAGGAACAAGGTGGCGAATACGAACAACGCGCCGAGTGCGTAGAGCCAGACTTCCGGCAGCGCGCCGGTGAGATAGGTTTTCGCGTAGTTCACCAGCACTGCGCCGACGACGGCGCCATACAAGGTGCCGCGGCCACCGACCGCGACCCAGATCACCACTTCGATGGAATTGATCGGCGCGAATTCACCCGGATTGATGATGCCGATCTGCGGCACATACAGCGCTCCGGCGATGCCCGCGAGCATGGCCGAGAACACCCAGATCCACAGCTTGTACGACTCCACCTTGTAGCCGATGAAACGCGCACGGCCCTCGGCATCGCGGATCGCCTGCACCACGCGGCCGAAGCGCGAGGCGACGATATAGCGGCAGCCAAGATAGCCTAGCGCGAGGAACAGGGCCGTCATCAGAAAAAGCACCACGCGCATGCCGGGCTTCTGCAGATCGTAGCCGAGCAGTTCCTTGAAATCGGTGAGGCCGTTGTTGCCGCCGAAACCCATCTCGTTGCGGAAGAATGCGAGCATCAGCGCGAAGGTCAGCGCCTGCGTCATGATCGAAAGATAAACGCCGGTGACGCGTGAACGGAAGGCGAGCCAGCCGAATACCAATGCCAGCAATCCGGGCACCAGCACGACCATCAATGCCGCCACCGGAAACAGGTTCATGCCGTGCCAGAACCACGGCAATTCCTTCCAGTTCAGGAACACCATGAAGTCCGGCAGGATCGGATCGCCATAGACGCCGCGCGTGCCGATCTGGCGCATCAGATACATGCCGATGGCATACCCGCCGAGCGAAAAGAATGCGGTGTGACCGAGGCTCAGAATGCCGCAATAACCCCAGACCAGATCGACCGAAATCGCCAGCAGCGCGTAACACAGATACTTGCCGAACAGTGTCACTGAGTAAGTCGAGAGATGCAGGATCGAACTCTCGGGCACGACGAGATTCAGCAGCGGCACCAGAATGGCAGCAAGCAGCAAAAGCCCCAGCAAACTCTGGCCTCCACGATCGCGCCGCATCGCATCGAGCAGGATCGACTCCTTACGAAAAGGAGTCACCACTGCCTCAACAGGAGTGATTGAACCACCCTCCGTAACACGCTTATCGCCACTCGCAGACTTGTCCATTAGTGGCCCTCCGCCGCGCGGCCCTTCTGCGGGAACAGGCCCTGCTTGCGGCGCTGGATGAACAGGATGATAAAGATCAGCATGATGATTTTTGCCGTTACCGCGCCCACTTCCGGCTCCAGCAATTTGTTGGCGACGCCGAGCGACATGCCGCCGATCAAGGTGCCCCAGAGATTGCCGACGCCGCCGAACACCACCACCATGAACGAGTCGATGATGTAGCCCTGCCCGAGATTCGGGCCGACGTTGGTGAGCTGCGAAAGCGCGACGCCTGCGACGCCTGCGATGCCGGAGCCGAGGCCGAAGGTGATCGCATCGACCCACTCGCTGCGGATGCCCATTGCGCGCGCCATCGCACGGTTTTGCGAGACGGCGCGCACCTTCAAACCCAGCGGCGTGCGCTTCAGAATCAGTTGCAAAATCACGAACACGATCAGCGTGAACAGGACGATATACAGGCGGTTATAGGTAATCGACAGCGCATCATTGATGACCAGCGTGCCGCTCAGAAAATCCGGCGAGGCCACCGAGCGGTTCAGCGGAGAGAAGATCGAGCGTACCGTTTGTTGCAGGATCAGCGACACGCCGAAGGTCGCCAGCAAGGTTTCCAGCGGCCGGCCATACAGAAAGCGCACGACGCTGCGTTCGATCGCTATACCGACCAGTGCGGACACCACAAATGCGGCGGGAATCGACAGCAGAATCGATGCCGCCAGGTGATTTGGCATGAGCTGCTGCATCACATACGCGGTGTACGCGCCGATCATGATGAGTTCGCCGTGCGCCATGTTGATGACGCCCATCACGCCGAAGGTAATCGCGAGGCCGATCGCCGCGAGTACCAGTACGGAGCCGAGGCTGAGGCCGAAGAACAGCGTTTCGATGGCGCCATAAAACGAACGCCAGTGTTGAATGTGATCGACCGCGGTCGTTGCAGCGAGCCGCACGCGCGCATCGGTTTCCGGATAGCTGCCATCGGCGGCCGGCGTAATCATCGTCTTCAGCCGGTTATAGGCGTCGCCATCGAGCGTGCCGCTGAGCGACTGCGCGGCGGCGAGCCGCGTATCGGCATCGGGACTGTCAAGATCGGCGAGCGCGAGTCCGGCTTCGATTTCCTTGCGTACGCCGCTGTCTTTCTCGACGCCGAGCCGTTCGCGCAGCAGGGCGATGGTGGCGTCGTCGGCATCGCGCAGCATTTCGTGAACCGCGTCCAACCGCACCTTGCGGCTGGGATCGTCCAGCTTGAAACGCGCAACCGCGCCGCGCAGATATTTCCGCAGCGAATTATTGGTGCCGATCTTGGTCAGGCCATCGTCGCTGGCAACGGTGCCGGCGGGCGCCATCGTCAATGGATCGCTCAGATGCAGGCCATCGGCTTGTTCGTCGGCGATAAAGATTTTGCTATCGGCATCGCGCGAGTAAAGATGTTCTTCGAGCAGCGCGGTGAGCACGGCTCGGGTATTCGGGTGATGCAGCGCGATCATGGCTTCGAGCAGATCGCGTTTTTCGCTGTAGTCGGCATCCGGCAGTTTCGCCAGCAGGCCGGCAAAATCCTTTGGAGCTTCCGCTGGAGTTTCGGCCGCGTTGTTATCCGCAGTTGCGGCGGCGGGCGCGGGCGAATCCTCGGCTTGGGCTGCGCTGGCAAGCGTCAGCGTGACCCCAATCAGCGCGGCGAGTAGTGGTTTCAGAATGCTCATGACGGGCTTCGATCCAATCCGGCGTTTCAGGCTTAAGCACTCTGCAAACTCCGGGCCGCAATGCCTGCCGGCCCGGATTTTCAGCATGCCTGGCTCAGATCAATTCGAGCAGGTTTTGGTGACGGTGTTGTAGTTGCCGCACTTCAGCGTGACCCAATCCGAGATCAGATCCTTGCTGCCCGGCAGGTAGTCGGACCAGGAATCGCCCGGCACGGTGCCCTTGGTTTTCCAGACCACATCGAACTGGCCATCGTCCTTGATTTCGCCGATGTACACCGGTTTGGTGATGTAATGGTTCGGCAGAACCTTGGCGATACCACCGGTGAGGTTCGGCGTTTCCAGGCCCGGCAGCGTGTCGATGACCTTGGTGACATCGGTCGTACCGGCTTTCTGCACCGCTTCTACCCACAGATTGAAGCCGATGTAAGTCGCTTCCATCGGATCGTTGGTGGTGCGCTTGTCGTTCTTGATGAACGCATGCCAATCCTTGATGAAGGCGTCGTTCGCCGGGTTCTTGATGCTCTCGAAGTAGTTCCACGCAGCCAGATGTCCCACCAGCGGCTTGGTGTCGATACCCGAAAGTTCTTCTTCACCCACCGAGAACGCCACCACCGGAATGTCTTCGGCGGAGATCTTCTGGTTGCCGAGTTCCTTGTAAAAAGGCACGTTGGCATCGCCGTTGATGGTCGAGACCACCGCGGTCTTCTTGCCGGCCGAACCGAACGCCTTGATCTTCGACACTTCGCTCTGCCAATCGGAGAAACCGAACGGCGTGTAGTTGATCAGGATGTCCGAATCTTTCACGCCTTTCGACTTCAGATAGGCTTCGAGAATCTTGTTGGTCGTGCGCGGATACACATAGTCGGTACCTTCCAGCACCCAGCGTTTGACCTTCAGATCCTTCATCAGATAATCCACCGCCGGAATCGCCTGCGTGTTCGGTGCGGCACCGGTGTAGAACACGTTCCTGGACGACTCTTCACCCTCGAACTGCACCGGGTAGAACAGCAGACCGTTGTCTTTCTCGAACACCGGCAGCACCGACTTGCGCGACACCGAAGTCCAGCAGCCGAAGGTCACGGCGACCTTGTCCTTTTCCAGCAATTCCGCGGCTTTTTCCGCGAACAGTGGCCAGTTGGAAGCCGGATCGACCACCACCGCTTCCAGCTTCTTGCCGAGCAGGCCACCCTTCTTGTTCTGTTCGTCGATCATCATCAGAACAGTATCTTTCAGCGTGGTTTCGGAAATCGCCATCGTGCCGGAGAGCGAGTGCAGCACGCCGACTTTAATGGTGTCGTCATCGGCCTGAGCCACGCCGAACGACAGCGCTGCTGCGGCCGCAATCAGTGAATGTTTGACAAACTTGAACTTCATGTTTGAACCCTCGTGCTTATGTGTGTGTAGATGAGTGCGTGAAGTAAAACTGCCTTACATCTGGATCTGGAGACCAAGGCCAACCGAGCTGTTGTCCGGCGCGGCGGAGTGGTCGAAGGTTTCGTTGATCAGGAACAGATAGCCGCGCAAATTGAATTCCTTGACGATGTAGCCGACATCGAATTCAGCCGTTTTCTGCTTCGGATTCGGGCCTGGTTCCACCGTCGATGCGATGGCATATTTGCCGAGCAATTGAACCTTGCCGACGCCAATGGCTTGCGGGAACAGATAGCTGACCAGCCCGGTGCCGCCTTCGCTCTTGGTCGGATCGCCGAGTGCGTCGAGACCGCCGCCGGTGAGGCCCTTATAGCGCGCGTACTCGCTTTCGAGGGTGAACACGCCGATATCCTTGAAGTTCTTTTCGACCAGCAAATCGAACGAATAGGAGGTGTCGCCATCGGTGGTCTGGCCCGCGGCGCCGACTGCGAGCAAATCCTTCTCGCCGTAGTAGGTGCCGTTGAGGAAGTAGCCGGATTCCTTATCCCAGAAATCGTACTGCACGCGGCCAGCGGCGATGATCTTGTCCGACTTCGGCGAACCCGCCGAAGTGGTCGGCACATCGAAACCGCCGATCGAAACCTTCAAGCCGCCGAAATCGCCCCAGTACGCGACGCCATTGTCGCGGCCCACGGCGGTGTTGGCATAACCGTCTTCAACGCCATCGCGGTAAACGCCCCAGTGATTGGCGTAGAACGGACCATAAAGATTGGCGCGATCGGATGGCGGCAGGAAACGGCCGGCCCAGATGTTGACCTCCGGCGAAAACTCGAAGCGCGCGATGGCGTCCATCACTTCCACCGAATCGGAGCTGCCGCTGTACTCGGTGTTGAATGTCAGCTTCAGCCACGGCGTGACCGAACCGGTGATGTACAGACGCGCATCATCGAGCGAAAAATCGTTGGTGTTGTGCGCCGGTCCATCGACGACATCGTGATTGAAGCTGGTGCGAATACCGCCGCCGATGGAAATAGGCGGCAGCTTCAGGCCATCGTCCGCATTCGCCGCCGTCACCGGCAACGCTGCCAACAAAGGCGCTGCCAAAACCGACAAACCCAAACTACGCCAACTTTTCTTGCCCAGATTGCTACTTTGCATGGTGATAACTCCCGTTACATTGAATGAATCGGAGACAAAGCTCCGCCCTGACGGGCCGAACCGGCCCGACCGTTCCCTTCCAACTACTTGCTTTTGTGCGCACCGCCGGGCCAACAAAAATCCAGCGGTGATCGAACTCCTTATTTCATCGTCGGCATGAGCTTGCTCCTGATCACGCGGGTGCCGATGAAATACCGATACGGCTGCGATTCAACGCTACGGTCGCCGCGGCCGTGCGCGTTTCCACGTTCAACTTGGTGAAAATATGTTCGAGATGCTTGTTCACCGTGCGCGGACTCATGTCGAGTACACCGGCGATCTCGGGATTGGTTCTGCCAAGCGCGACCCAGTAAAGAACTTCGGCCTCGCGTGCGGTGAGCTTGAGGCTGCGCATCAGTACCTCCGGTTGCGGCACCGGCGCGTGACGCTGTACCAGCAGGCGCCGGCCCAGGCTATTCGGCAAACTGTCCGGCAAGCGGCTGAATACCAGTCGCTCGCCATTCGAGAACACGGTATGCGTGTGTTCCGAATGCGCAGCGTTGCTGGCGATCCAGCGCTTCAGCGCTTTCGGCAATTCGCCATCAGTTTCCAGCAGCCCTTGTAGCCAGTTCTGCGCTAGCGGCGTGGCCCATTGCACGCGGCAGTGTTCATCGACGGCGACAATCGCATCGCCAGCCGCATCGGCGGCCCGTAGCGTTTCGCTGACCAGCCTGGCATTCGATACGTGCGAGGCGATGCGCGCGACCACTTCCTGCGGACGGATCGGCTTGGTCACGTAGTCGATGCCGCCGGCCTGGAAGCCGCGCACGACATGATCGGTATCGGTCAGGCCGGTCATGAAAACCACCGGGATATGCCGCGTTTCGAGACGGCTCTTGAGCCGGCGGCAAGTCTCGAAGCCATCGAGTCCGGGCATCGTCGCGTCGAGCAGAATGAGATCGGGCGGCGAGCGCAGTGCGCTTTCCAAGGCGGCGAGTCCGCCGGTCGCCACGCGAACCAGATAACCGGCGGCATCGAGTGTGTCGTGCGCAACGGCGAGATTCTCCGGCACGTCGTCGACGATCAGCACGGTAGCTTTTTTCGGCGCGGCAGTCATCGCACGCTGGCCTCGAGATCGCGCAGAAAATCGCTCAGCTGGAACGCCTTGATGGTGCTGCGTAGCTTCGCGGTGTAGGCGTGATAACGCGGGTCAAGCCGGTCGATTTCATCGAGCTGATCGAGAATGCCGCGAACATGGCCGAGCGCACCGAGATCGCGCAGCGTCTGCACATGGCTTAAGGGCAGCGTCGGCGGCAGGCCCGATGGCTCGGTCGGCGCTTGCGCAGAAGTGCGCAGCAAATCTTCGAGCGAGATCGGCGCAGTTTCGCTGGATGCCAAAATCTGTTGGCTGGATTGATCGATGGACCGATCGTTGAATGGGCTGCTGGATTGGCCGCGCGCGATCCACACCAGATCGAGCTTCTCGCGGATACGCGCCAGCAGTGTCGCCACACCGACCGGCTTCAGCAGGAAATCACGCGGCGCGATGCCTACGCCCTGATCGAGATCGTGCTCGTAAGCATTGGCCGAAATGATCAGGATCGGCACCGGCTCGGCGAAATTCGCGCGCAGCAGCCGCGCGGTTTCCCAGCCGCTGATACCGGGCATGTTGATGTCGAGTAGCAGCAGTTCCGGGCGGAAATGCGGCACCATGCGCAGCGCTTCGATGCCGGAATTCGCCTCGGCCAATTCAAAGCCGAGCGGCTGCAGCAGGCTGATGAGGAAACGGCGATCGACCGCTTCATTGTCGACGATCAAAATGCGCCGGCGCGGACCGGCATAACCGGCGATGTCGGGCAGCGGAGTCGCCGACACCGCGCGCGGCTCGCGCACTTCCGGCAGGAATAGCCGCACCTCGAAAATGCTGCCGGCGCCGGGCGTGCTTTGCACCGTCAGCTCGCCGCCCATCAGCGTGGTCAGCAGATGCGCGATGGTCAGTCCGAGGCCGGTGCCGCCTTCGCTACCATGCGTTGCCGAGCCACGCTCGAACGGCAGGAAAATGCGCTCCAGATCTTCCGGCACGATGCCGATACCGGAGTCACGAATCTCGAACACCGCCATGTCGCCGCGATAACGTAGCCGGAAATGCACGCTGCCGCGCTCGGTGAATTTCACCGCGTTGCCGAGAATGTTGATCAGAATCTGGCCGAGGCGTTTCTTGTCGACACGCACCACCAGCGGCAGCCGGCCGATTTCCTCGTAGATGAATTCGAGGCCCTTGTTCTGTGCCTGCAAGCGGAACATGCCGACCGTTTGCGCGATGAATTGCGCCAGCCGCAGCTCGTCATTCTCCAGCGTCAGCTTGCCGCTTTCGATCTTGGCGATATCGAGCAGGCCATCGATCAGGCTCATCAAATGCTCGCCGCTGCGCCGGATCACGCCGAGTGATTCGCGCTGCGGCGGCGGAATCGCCATGTCGTACCCGAGCAGTTCGGCGTAACCGAGAATGCTGTTCATCGGCGTGCGCAGTTCGTGGCTGATGCCGGTGACATAACGGCTCTTGGCCTGATTCGCGCGATCGGCGATGCGCTTGGCCTCCTGCAACTCCGCATCGGTTTTCCGATGTGCCTCGATTTCCTGTGTCAGCAGATGGGTCTGGCGGTTGGATTCTTCCTGCGCCACGCGACGGCTTTCTGCCGTGAGCACCAGCCACCAGCAGCCGATCGCATCGGCCAGCAGCAGCACCGCATAGATCTTCAGGAAGGTATCGCGCAGCGCGGTGATGGCGCCGTCTGCGGCGTTGGTGAGCAGTGCCGATTCCTGCAGATAGATCAGCGACAGCGCCACCGCCAGCACCCCCGAGGTCAGCACCATCAGCAGCAGGTAATGCCCGAGACGCGTATTGAGCCGTGCCGAGGCCGATTGCGGCAGGATTCGCGCAATCGCCGCGTTGAACTGCTGCGCCAGACCCGCACCCGGCTTGCAGGCATCGTGGCAGCGCGCATCCAGCGAGCAGCACAGCGAGCAGATTGGCCCGCGATAGGCCGGGCACATCGCCACGTCTTCGGTTTCGTAGGTCTTCTCGCAGATGCAGCAGCGCTGCGCTTTGACTTTCGACAGCAGCGAGGGATCGGGCAGCCGCGCCAGGTAATAGCGGCTCTTGGTGGCGACGGCGATCAGCGGTGCGCAGACAAAGGCAGTGGTCAGCGCGATGAAAGAGGAAAACGCCTGTGCCAGCGGGCCGAACAAACCCGAGAACGCGAGGATCGACAGTGCGGAGGCGATCAGCATGCTGCCGACGCCGACCGGGTTGATGTCGAACAGGTGTGCGCGCTTGAATTCGATGCCTTTCGGACTCAGCCCCAGCGGTTTGTTGATGACCAGATCGGCGACGATGGCACCGACCCAGCTGATGGCGACGTTGGAATACAGGCCGAGCACGCGCTGCAGGGCTTCGAAGATGCCGAGTTCCATCAGCACCAGCGCGATGGAGACGTTGAACACCACCCAGACCACACGACCCGGATGACTGTGGGTGACGCGGGCGAAGAAGTTGGACCAGGCCAGCGAGCCGGCATAGGCGTTGGTGACGTTGATCTTGAGCTGCGACATCACCACGAACAGGGTCATCGTGGCGAGTGCCAGACGTGGGGAATCAAACACGTATTCAAAGCCGACGCGGTACATCTCGGTGGGTTCCAGTGCATGCGCGGGCGATACACCGCCGTGCAGCGCGACCAGCGCGAGGAAGGCGCCGCCGACCAGCCGTACCGCACCGAGCACGATCCAGCCGGGACCGGCGAACAGTACGCTGCCGAGCCAGCGTTTGGCGTTGGCAGAACTACGCTCGGGCAGGAAGCGCAGGAAGTCGACCTGTTCGCCGATCTGCGTGACCATCGACATCAGTACACCGCAGGCCGCACCGAACATCAGCAGGTTGAAATGGCCGCCGCTGGGGCCGCTGGCGCCGAAGCTGGGCAGGTCGTGTACCAGTTCGGGGGCTTTCCAGATGATGGCGATGAAGGGCAGCACCAGCAGCACCAGCCAGACCGGCTGGCTCCAGGCTTGCAGGCGGCTGATCAGGCTGATGCCGTGGGTGACCAGTGGAATCACCACCAAGGCGCAGATCAGGTACGCGGGCGTGAGCGGTATACCGAAGCATTGCTTCAGCGCCAGCGCCATGATGGTGGCTTCGAGGGCGAAGAAGATGAAGGTGAAGGAGGCGTAGATCAACGAGGTGATGGTGGAGCCGATGTAGCCGAAGCCGGCGCCGCGGGTGAGCAGGTCCATGTCGACGCCGTAACGTGCGGCATAGAGGCAGATCGGTAGTCCGGTGAGGAAGATGATGAGGCTGACGACGGCGATCGCCCACATGGCGTTGGTGTAGCCGTACGACACCATGATGGAAGCGCCGATGGCTTCGAGCACCAGAAACGAAATCGCACCGAAGGCGGTGTTGGCAACCCGGAACTCGGACCACTTGCGCGCGGAGCGCGCGGTGAAACGCAGGGCGTAGTCTTCCAGCGTTTCGTCGGCGACCCAGGTGTTGTAGTCGCGCCGGATCTTGATGATCCGCTGCTCGGTGGCGCCTGGGTTGCTGTGGGTGGTGGAGGTCATGGTCCTGAGAGGTGCGATCCGCTTGCGTGCGTCAAACACTAAAGCCGGGTGTGCGGTGATTGTGCTGGTGTGGCGGTTGAGGCGATGAATCCTGCGTCGGTGAGTGTTGCTGATCGGTGCGCGTTGTTCGGCCGGGTATCCGCCGGTTGAGGCGCAATATCCACGCCCCCAATACCCGCTAGACATACGTCAGTTGACGTAGGA
>CAJCJH010000032.1 GCA_903970615.1 Rhodospirillales bacterium | reverse complement strand
GTCGGCGAACTTCTCTTTGGCAACTTCGACGCCCGCTTTTACCTTGTCCTTGACGTTGGAGATCTGCTCCTTGATCTCGCCTTTGAACTGATCTTTCTTGCCGTCTGCGCGTTGCAGACCGCCCTTCGCTTCCAGTTCATGATCGCCGACCGCGTGGCCAAGCTTTTCCTTGACCGCGCCAATAACCTGCTTGGTCTTGCCCTTGGCTTTATCGGCAGTCGCGTTGGTTGTCGCGTCGTTGGCTGCATGTTTGGCATGCGTCGATGGGTTCATAGCTAATCTCCTTAAAGATGAATGAATCAGATCCTTCTGATTATCAAACTGCTTTACTGCGACCATCGATTGATGGAAGACGTTCGCACAAAAGTCCGTGAACGGCTACTAAATTATTTGTTGCAGATTCCGAATATCCACGATTAAGGGTCAGGCGAGTCAGAGTGACTCTCGCAGTCGTTTTAATAACAGCGATGAGACACATCCGCTGGGGAACTTGTAATCAATCCTGGTGATCAGTTTTAGGTGTATGTCCACGTTCAGTGGATAAAAAAGTGATGACGGTTAGCCAGATATCCATAAGTAAGCAGCATATGAACTGGCCTACTGGTTGTTCATCGTTTCTGCGAAGAATTCATTCGCTTTCGCGCAACTCAGGAGTATTCTGAAATGAAGAAAATCCTTGCTCTATTGGCAATAACATCGTTATCAGCACTTCCGCTTACCCTCGCATTCGCGCAAGGTTCCGGGGCGCCGGGTGGTAGCGGCATGTCAGACCCCGGCGCTGGTCCCGGCAATACACAGCCGATGGGCGGGCCGGGTGATCCTTCCAATCCTCACGCCAAAACACTTACGGAACAGGAAGCAAGCCGAAATGTGAACTCGTCCAATATGCCGAAGCACGCCTACACTCCGAATGATACGACTGCCGGTAACACGGCGAAATCGAAGCCAGCGCCGTCGAAGATTCCCCAGAGCAGCCCCGGCGGTTAATTGCTTCGATCGATAGTAATGAGATTGGGGCCATCGTTTAATGGACGATGGCCTCAATTCTTTTTTTGCGGAATGCATTACAGCGTCGATGAGATGCAGGAGTCAGTAAATGCAGGCATTTACCTTGCTGATTACCTAAAAAATCATCATTAATAAATCATAAGCCAGTTGCCACAATGAGTTCTTTCACGTGGGTGAGTCGTAATACAAAGCGATGGCAATCAGCAACATCAGTAATTCAAAACTGGCGAACATCAGCGTGGCAGGCGCAACTGGCCAGAAGCGCAGCAGACCAATGGCGCGAAGCGCAACCAGGCTGGCGTAAATAACCAAAGCGAAGATAATCCCGAGTGATCGTGCATCGGCGCGCAGTGCGCTGAGGCCGAACAGAATGCCAAGAGCGATCTGCAAGCCGCCGTAGACTGCGGTGTATTCGCAACGCCCCGATGAAGTCAGGCTTGTGAAACCGACGGTCGCAGCGGTTTTATCCACTGAACTCGCGCACCAGAGTCCGAGTGCGATATAAGCGATGCTATTGAACCATAAATAAGATAAAAAAATGATGGGAGGCATTCAATTACTCCTGAGTGATAGATGAGGTACGGGAAGTACAACATCGCCATTTTGTCCTCCAGCTGAAGTCAAGCAGTGACCGCCGCTCGGCGGAATGGGTTCCGGTGGCACTCGATCGCTTGAGCTTGCGCATCTTTTTGCGGCATTGGTTTTGCGTTTATCGAGTTGTAACTGCGCGTTTGGATCGCGTCCGAATTTCAAATTCTGATTGATAAGCACTCACTTCTTCACAGTGATTGGGGCGGATAAATTCCGACTAACGGCAGGCAAACTCAGATGTCCGTCTGTATTATGAAACTGAAATAAAGGTTTGGCACGTGGTTAACGATGGCTGCGACAGGTGGGCAGATTATTTTGTAAGGTAGTTTGGCAGGCGATTGATGGCCATTCAGGGCGAATCAGAAAAAGCATCCAGCGCTTATGTTCGGGTCTGCGGACTGGTAGCGGCCGCGGCGGCGCTGCACTGGGCGATCGAGCCGATCTCCGGCGCGCGCATTCCATTCCTGTTTTTCATTCCGGCCTTGTTGATTGCGGCGTCGTGGCTCGGTCGTGGTCCGGCCTTGCTGGTGGTGCTGGCCGGTGCGATCAATGGCGTGCTGTTGATTCGTCATGCCGCACCGCTGACCGATTCCAATGGCGCCGATTTCTTCGTGCTGTTCGCCTACGTCGCGCTCGGCGTGCCGCTGGCGATTTACGGCTCGCGCCTGCGCCTGGTCTCGCTGCGCGCGATGGAAACCGAACAGCGCTTGAGCCTGGTGCAGCGCGATGCCGGCATCGGCTTGTTCGAGCTGGATTACGCGGCCGGCACGGCGCTGGTTTCGCCTTCGCTATGCCGTTTGCTGGAACAGGAAGTGGTGGTCGGCCCGATTTCCATCGAGCGCTGGCTGGCGATGCTGCCACAGGATCATGTGCAAGATAGCAATATCAGCTTGCAGCAAAGAGTGCGCGACGGCGATCTCAACTACGAGCGCGAACATCGGCTCAACATGCCGGACGGCAAGAAGCGCTGGCTGCTGTCGCGCATCCGGCTGGAAGTCGGGGCGGATGGCAAGCTCGCAACCGCATATGGCGCGACGATGGACATCACCCCGCGCAAGGAACTCGACCTCGCGTTGCGCGAAAGTCAGGCGCAGTTGAAGCGGCGTGTCGAAGAACTGGATTGTCTGCATCAATGCAGCATGCGTCTGCTGAAAACCACCGAGGTGGCGGATCAGCTCGCGGTGATTCTCGACAGCGTGCTCGAATTCCACAATGCCGATAAAGGCCTGCTGACCTTGCGCAACCCCGCGGACGGCGTGGTCACGGTTGCGGCGCATCGCGGCTTCAGCCGCGCGGGTGTCGAAATGCTGGCCGCCATCTCGTCGCGCAGCGAATCCACCAAAGAGGCGCTGGCAAACCACGAGCGCATTTTGAATGAAGATGTCGAGACCAATACGCGGTTCCAGGAATACCGCGAACTCGCGCGGCTGGAAGGTTTTCGCTCCGCGCATACGACATCGCTGGTCAGCAGCAGCGGCGGCGCACTCGGCATGCTGACGGTCTGCTTCGCAGAACCGCGCAAGGTGACTGAACGCGAAGCGCTGCTTGCGGATATCTGCGCCCAGAAGGCTACCGTCTTCATCGAACGCGCGAACGCGAGAGAAAATGCGGCGCGTATCGATCAGCGTTTCCGTGTGGCGCTGGAATCGTCCGCGGTGCCGTTCATCATTCTGCTGCCGATCCGCGACAGCGCCGGCGAGATCGTCGATTTCCGCTACGACTATGCGAACCCGAAAGCCGCCGAATTCCTGCGGCATCCCTTGAAAAAATTATTGGGCACGCGGGTTTCGGAAGTGGTTTTGGGCGCCTGGGATCGGCCGGGTTTGCTCGATCGTTATGCCGGCATTCTCGAAAGCGGCCGCGCCGATGAGTTCGAACTGCCGTGTCACCGCGATGGCATTGAAGACTGGCGGCTGGTAGTGGCGTCGCCGCTGGAACAGTCGCTGGCGGTCTGGTTTGCGGATATCACCGATCGCAAGCATCACGCGCAATCACTCGAAGAAGCGGATCGGCGCAAGGACGAATTCCTCGCCACGCTGGCGCACGAACTACGCAATCCGCTCGCGCCGATCCGTCATGCGACAGTGATTTCGCGTTCGGAAAAAGCCAGCCCGGAGCAGAAGCGCTGGAGTCATGAAGTAATCGATCGGCAGGTTCAGCACATGTCGCTGATGCTGGACGATCTGCTCGATGTTTCGCGCATCACGCGCGGCGCGCTGCAACTGCGCAAGAGCCAGATCGAACTGGCTTCGGTGATTTCGGCCGGTGTGGAGATCGCGCGTCCGCTGATCGAGGCCAGGCAGCATAGTCTGACGTTCGATCCTCTAGCGGAATCGCTGATGATTCTCGCCGACCCTTTGCGGCTGACGCAGGTGATGGGAAACCTGCTGACCAATGCTGCCAAATACACCCCCAACGGCGGTCATATCCATATCAGCGCAGGCGGCGATGCAGGCGAAGCCTGGATCAGTGTTGCCGACAATGGCGAAGGTCTCAGCGCAGATGTGCTGCAGGATATCTTCCGAATGTTCGCGCAGGTCAAAGCCACTGAGGATCGCGCTGGCGGTGGTCTTGGTATCGGCCTCGCACTCGCGCGCGGGTTGGTGAGTTTGCACGGCGGAATGATCGAAGTGCATAGCGATGGACTCGGCAAGGGCAGTCGATTCATCGTGCGTTTGCCGCGCGGCGATATCGAAAATACCCAGCCCAAAGACCTTGCGCCCAACGCGGTTTCTGGTTCGGCGCGGCAGGTGCTGGTGGCGGACGACAACAAAGATGCCGCCGAAGCGCTCGCCGAACTGCTGCGTCTCGATGGTCATCATGTCGTGCTCGCGTTCGATGGCGAAGCTGCAGTTGCGGAATTTCAGCGCTCCGCACCGGAGGTTGCGCTGATCGACATCGGCATGCCCAAGCTGAGCGGCTTGCAGGTGGCGCGACAGATACGCCAGCTGACCAAACATCCGGTCAAGCTGATTGCGATTTCCGGCTGGGGCCAGGAAAGCGATAAGCGCCGCAATTGCGAAGCCGGTTTCGATCACCATATCACCAAGCCGATCGACATCAATATGCTGCGGCATTTGTTGGCGGCCTGATAACCCGCGCAGTTGATCGAATTGATCGAGGCGATCGCGCCAAGCCGGAATGTGTTTACGCGCAAACCGCCAAACTGGCGCAAGCGGCTCATCAGTTTTAGGGAACAACAAAACGCGCGCATCGTCGCAATCATCCTGCCGGAACATTTGAAGCCTGCTTCTGTCGGATTTTCGACGGAATCCATTCGGCAGATTTTGCAGGAGCAGATGATGAGCAACGATGGCAACTTCACGCGGCGCGAGATTGTGGGCGGCATCGGCGTGGCGGTGACGGCCGCATCGTTCGGCTCAACCGCCTCCGCGCAGAGCGTTGCAGCGCCGCAGCCTTTGCAGAATCCAGTCGATAAATATCCGCGGCCGCCTTACAAGAGTCAGTCGCAACCGTGGCCGGGACTTGCCGGAAAAATGGACCCTCGGCCCGATCACGGTGAAACCAGCTATCGCGGTTCAGGCCGATTGGCAGGCCGCAAAGCGCTGATTACCGGCGGCGATTCCGGCATGGGCCGCGCCGCTGCGATCGCGTATGCGCGCGAGGGTGCGGATGTCGCTATCAATTATTTCCCGACCGAAGAACCGGATGCGCGCGAAGTCATCGCGCTGATTAAAGCCGAAGACCGCATCGGCCTGGCGATTCCCGGCGATTTGCGCGACGAAGCGTTTTGTCAGCAGCTAGTGGCGCAGGCGATCAGTGGCCTCGGCGGGCTGGACATCATCGTCAGTAATGCCGGCCGCCAGCAAAGTCATGCCTCGATTCTCGATATTTCCACCGAGCAATTCGACTGGACCATGAAGACCAACATCTATGCGCCGTTCTGGATCATCAAGGCGGCCTTGCCGCATTTGCAGCCGGGTTCGGTGATCATCGGCACCACATCCGAACAAGCCTACGATCCGACGCCGGATCTTTACGATTACGCCCAGACCAAAGCCGCGACGATGAATTACGTGAAGTCGTTGGCGAAGCAGCTCGGTCCGAAAGGCATTCGCGTCAACGGCGTAGCACCTGGCCCGATCTGGACGCCATTGCAGGTCAGCGGCGGCGCCAGTCAGGAAAAGCTGAAGAACTTTGGCGCCATCACGCCGCTTGGCCGCGCCGGGCAACCCGCCGAGCTTGCATCGATCTACGTTCAACTCGCGGCCAGTGATGCGAGTTATGCGAATGGACAAATCTATGGCTCATCCGGCGGCGCCGGCCAGCCTTGAACAAATTCGATCGGGCAATCAATAAGGATCAGCGCGAGAGGGATTTCGCGCTGACGGATTTCCACTGAAATGGAATCCGCGTTGAAGGAGTTCTTGCAGCTGGATGGGTCCAGCCATCCGTGGATAGCGGTCGGCATTCAAAGCGCGATGGCCTTGATCGCAGCACTCATCCTGTTCCGGATTGCCGATTCAGCTGCTTGCCGGATGTTTGCGGACAGCTCGATCGCCGGGCATCTGATCCGCCGCACGCGGCCGCCGATGCAACTGGTGCTGCCGCTGATTGGCTTGGGCGTCGCGCTGCAACTTGCGCCCGACACGCTGCGCGGCATCGAACTCCTGCGGCAAACGGATACGCTGCTGCTGATTGTGAACCTCAGCTTCGTGCTCGCGCGCGGCATCGACGCCGGCGCAGACTGGATGCTGCGACGATATCGTCTCGACCAAGCCGACAACCTGGTCGCGCGCCGCATGCACACGCAGACGCGCGTGCTGTCGCGCAGCCTGATTTTCACCACCGTGCTCGTGGGTCTGTCCGCAGCCTTGATGACGTTCCCGGCCGTGCGGCATTTCGGCGTCAGTCTGCTGGCTTCCGCCGGTGTTGCCGGACTCGCCATCGGCCTCGCCGCAAAGTCGGTACTCGGCAACCTGCTCGCCGGCTTGCAGATTGCGTTGACGCAGCCGATCCGTCTCGACGATGTACTCGTCATTCAAGGCGAATGGGGACGAGTCGAAGAAATCACCTCCACTTATGTCGTGCTGGCGATCTGGGATCAGCGACGTCTGATCATTCCGCTGCAATGGTTCATCGAAAATCCATTCGCAAACTGGACGCACACCAGCGCCCAGATCATCGGCACCGTGTTCATCTGGGTCGACTACAGTACGCCGCTGGAACCGCTGCGTACGGAGCTGGTACGGCTGGTGAAATCCGCCAAGGAATGGGATGGGCGCGTGCAGGTTTTGCAGGTGACCGATGTCAACGCCAACGCCATGCAGCTGCGCGCCCTGTGCAGCGCGCCGGATTCGGGCCGCAGTTTCGATCTGTGCTGCAAGGTGCGCGAAGGGCTGTTGCAATTCCTGCAACGCGAATATCCCGACTCTCTGCCGCGGCTGCGAATCGCCGACACCGTCGTCTCCGACCCCACACCGCCCGCGCGCTCCGCGCCGACCGTCACCAGCCCGACGCCTTGAGCCATGCGGGTACCGGCAAAGTCCTGAGGAAGTGCCGAGATCTGCTTAACTTCGCAGTTCCCGTTCCATCCACGCGCGCGCTGTGGCCCAGTGACGTTGCACCGTACGTTCGGACAGGCCCAAGGCTTCGGCGGTTTCGCCATCGTTATAGCCGGCGAAGAAGCGGCACTCGACCACCTTCGCCAGCATCGGTCGCACCGC
>CAJCJH010000031.1 GCA_903970615.1 Rhodospirillales bacterium | reverse complement strand
CCCATTCTAAAGCCTTTGTGGCAGCGAGCCGTGCGACTACGGCTCGGGCGGACGATCCTGCCGCGCCGCCCACGACAGGCATTGCGCGAGCGGCTCCGGCATGCCCTTGGCGTTTTTGTGCGTCCAGTTGAGGATTTGCTCATCGGAAAAATCGGTGGGCGGGCCGCCCCAGACGGCGGTATATCGCGTCTTGCTCGGCTCGCCGGAATAGATCAGAAACGTCTGGTCCATTTCATTGGTGACGACATAAAAAACACTCCAGTCGCCGCTGTGATAAGCCTGATCGATCGACACCGAGTCCACATGAATCTGCGAGGCAATTTCGATCGCCAGGCTGGTTCGATCGGCATCGTGCAAGGGCATCGACAGATCGTCGCAAGGCTCGGCCGAAATCGCGGTGATGCTGAAGCCCAGGCCGATCACGCCGGTAATCCAGCCGGAGATGAAGCGCGCAGCTTTGAAAAAATTTGCTACGCCCAGCCTCGGTTTCGGCTGGCTGTGTCGGGAAGCTGCTGTGACTTGCGATGCCATACATTGAGGCCTTTTTGAGCGGTGCGAGTGCGCCATGTCAAGTTGAACGCAAAATCTTCGCAAAGTGTGTCGCTCAGCCGACAATGGGCAGAAGGCAGGCGAACAAGCTGCTGAAATCTCCAGCAGTCAGCGGGTCAGGATCATCCTGCTAAAGGCCTGTCATTCGCCGCGACGTTCAAGTTTGCGGCGCCATGCTTACACCACGCAGCCCAGATGCGCTTCAGATTTTTAGCGCAGTCACCGCCTGTGCGAGTTGCCGTTCGCTGGGCGCGTTGCTGCTCGTGCCGGCGGTTTGCAGGTAACGCAATTGCAGATAAAGGCTGGTGATTTGCGCGATGGATGCCGCCAGCGCAGGCTTGGCAATCGACACGCGCCGCGAGAAATCGAGCGCGCCTTCGTGCGCCAGCTGCGTGAGCCCGACGCGCGCCAGCCGCCGTTGAAGCCGACGCCACTGATCCTGCGCAGGATCACTCGCAGCAGGCACGGAAAATTGCCGCAGCAGCACGATGCCGAGGCCGCCCAGCACCAGCGAAACGGCCGCGGTCAATGCCAGAATCATGTCGCTCCAATCGACGATGCCGAAGCGCCGCAGGAATTCCTGCTGCAAATCCGGGCCATAACCAAGCACCCAGTGATTCCATTGCGAGTTGATCCAGTCCCAGCGCGCTTCAAAGGCGTAGCGCAGGTTGTAACCGGGCCGGCGCGGATCGAGGAATGCGGGTAAATCGCCGCTGTTTTCGAGCGCTTCGCCGATGCCGCGTTCGATCCGTTGCGGCGCCACCGCGGCGGTCGGATCGATCCGCACCCAGCCGCGCGGCGCCAGCCAGACTTCGGTCCAGGCATGCGCATCGGATTGACGCACGAGGTAGTAGTCGCCGACTGCATTCTTCTCGCCACCCTGATAACCAGTGACGATCCGCGCCGGAATTCCGGCCGCGCGCATCAACACCGCGAAGCTGCTGGCATAGTGTTCACAAAATCCCTTGCGCGTATCGAACAGGAATTCGTCGACGCTATCGCGGCTAAGCGCGGGCGGATGCAAGGTGTAGAAAAAAGCCTGCTGGCGGAACATCGCCAAGGCTGCATCGATGATCTGTTGATCGTCCAGACCTTGCGCGCGCCACTGCTGCGCTAACGCCTGCGTGCGCGGATTCGAGCGCGCCGGCAGGCGCGTGTAAAACCTTCTCTGCGCATCGTCGAACTCGCCTTGCAGCCGATATTGCGTGAACGATTCGAGCTGATAAAGCCGTCGTTCGCGCGACTCGCCATTGGCGAACAACTCGAAATCCGCATCGAGATGTGCGTCGCTTGGCAGGCTGGCCGCCGCGGGTAAATCGAGCGCGAATAGCCAATGCGAACGCTGCGGTTCGAGCGTCACTTCATAGCGGACTTCGCCGCCGTCGAGCTTTGCCTGGGTATCGTTTTCCGCGTTTGCATGCAACACGCTATCCCAGCGATGTCCATCGAAATGACCGAATACCGGGCCGCGCCAGTACAGTTCCCGATTCGCTGGGGGTTTGCCTTCAAAACGCACGCGGAAGGCGACGGCGTCCGATTCCACCAGGCTGGAAATTTCCCCGGGTTCCATATTGTCGGAAAGCCCGGTGCGCGCCGCGCCCGAATCGGAAGGCAAGCCCCACAACGGCCCCGGAATGCGCGGAAACAACACGAAGATAATCACCATCAGCGGCAAGGCCATCGCCACCAAGCGGCCGCTCAAGCGCAGCGAATTGCGCAGCGGCAGAATGGCCGCCGGATGATTGGCGTCGATCAGCACGCCGGTGATCAGCACTGCGCAGAAGATCAGGTAAGCCGCGGTCCACAACTCCTGCGAAAACAGGAAATGGGTAATCAGCAGGAAGTACATCAGCAGCACCAGTACCATCAGGTCGCGCCGCGAATTCAGCTCGGTCAGCTTCAGCACAGCCATCACCACCAGCAAAACGACGCCCGCGGTTTGTCCGCTGACTCGGCCGAAGCTCGCATAAACGCCCGCGAAAGCAGCTAGCGCTAGCAGCACTTTCGCCGCGCGCGGAATCGGCGGCCATCGGCGCAAAACCGAAAGGCTGCGCCAGATCATGATGGCGATCACCAGCAGCGTCGCCCACAACGGCAGGTGCGCGCCGTGCGGTGCCAGAACGATCGCCAAAACCGCCAGCAGCCGCATCAATAAATGCGGCGGCAGCGCATGCTGCATGCGGACCGCAGGCTTAGTCATTCGATCGCACGCCGAACAAAGCCAGCGCCTGCAAGCATTCGTGGCGATGCGCGGCACCCTGCGCCGGCGCGAAAATCTGCGCGTTCAAACGCAGCCCGTAACTGCGGCCCTGCGCATCGGCATCGATGATCCAGCGCGTCAATATCGAGAGGCGTTTTTCGATCTCCCAACTCACCGGCAACCCGGACCAGTCGAACCACAATTCGTTTTCGAGCGTTTCGGAAAATTGCTTGACCATCGGCCGTAGCTGTTTCGGAAAACTCTTCCAGTGAATCGCACGCGAGGCATCGCCGCGCTGATAATTGCGCAGGCCGGCGAAATCGTCCTGACCACTGCGCGGCCCGCTGCGAACGCCGTGGCCACCGGCGCTATCGAATGGCCGCTCGCCGCGTGGCGCGGCTTTGGGATACACCAGGCAACGCATATCCAGTTCGACCCAGGTCCAGGCGTGGAACAGGCCGAGCGGAAATTCGGTGTAGACGGCGAAACGCGGCGCGGACAGCCAGCCGCGTTGCACGCTGGCCTGCGTCAAGCTCAAGTATGCGGAGTGATTTGCAGCGAGATCGACACTGAACGCCGATCTCATCAAATCGGAAAATTTATCGTCCTGCCAAGCCGCGCTCAGCGCATAGCGCGGCGCCTGCGCAGGATTCGCAAGCTCGATGGTGAAACTGGCGTATTCGCCAGCAAAAACTGGCATAACCCGTGTCTGCCGCACTTGCACATTCACCAGATTTCCATGCGTATGATGCATGCCGATCAGCCCCAGACCGGCGAGCAGGAAAGTCAGCGCGAAGGCCATGCTGTTGCTGTAATTCATCGCGCCGAGCAGCATCACCACCAGCAATAGCGCGTAACCATAACCGTAGCGTGTGGGCAGGATATAAACGCGCCGGCGACTGACGATCCATGGCCCGGCGACGCGCGGAGTACGGGTTGCGATCCAGTGATTGATGCGCCGCTGCAAACCCTGAAACGGCTGCGTGAAAATCAGCGCGAAGCGTTCCAGCGAAAGTCGCAGACGCGATTCCGGAATGGCAGCAGTGGCGTTGGACGAGCGCGGCATGGTGGCCAAGTTTCCCACAAGCCCGGCGCGTGAAACATACGGTGAATCGATGCAAGGAACGCAGTGGCGCCTTGAGCGGTCCTAAAATTCGAGAGAGGAAAAAATCCCGACTGACTAGCCGTCATAACAAGACTGGAGATTTTATGAAAATGGTCACAGCAGTAATCAATCCGTACAAGCTGGACGAAGTTCGCAACGCGCTCAACCAGGTCGATATCGCCGGTATCACAGTAACGGAAGTCAAAGGCTTCGGCCGCCAGAAAGGCCATACCGAAATTTATCGCGGCGCCGAGTATCAGATCGAATTCACGCCGAAAGTGAAGCTCGAAGTGGTGATCGCGGATGAGCAGCTGGATACCGCAGTCGAGGTGCTGACAAAAGCAGCGCGCAGCGGCAAGCTCGGCGACGGCAAATTATTCGTCAGCGAAATCCGTCAGGCGATTCGCATCCGCACCGGCGAAGAAGGCGTGGATGCGGTTTGATGTGGTGATGGTAGATCGATTCAACATCTTCTTGATCCATCAGTTGCAGCTCGAACGCCCTCACACGACCCTGTGAGTAAACGGCAAGAATCCGCATGCTCTGGACTGACAGATGTCTGCATCTGGTACGAAAAGCCGCACTTTGGAATGCGCAGCATCCTTCGGATGCCACTCAAAGTTATCGGTGATGATGTCAGCCCCATTGTTCCCCCGCCTCTAACCGAGGCCGACTAGCGTTCCTTCTCGACTCAGCCTGCAGGCCTGAATCTCATCACGACATTACGCTGAATCCCTCAATCACAATACACCTCGGCAATAATCGTCTTAGTTCGATAAGGTATTTGTGATAGAAAGGATTAACCATCCAACAAGAGAATTAGAAGTTCCTTAATCAGAGAACGAATTTCGGAAGCATCCTTTGCTACGATTTTGAATCCACGAACAGCTCCTGAAAGAATGCGCGCTGTCTTCTCGGCGGAGAGCTTTGTTTTAGCGCTCTGAAATTTGGAGTGTGACTTAAGGACCGGCAAAAGAATTTTCTCAAAGGACCGATAGCCTTGATTGACAGACTCTTGAGCGAATCCAAAGGTGCTTTCCAGGAGTTCTGCGGCTTCGCTGGAAGCCCGCATCCTTTCAAAAGGTCGAACCGTCCATAGCTCAAAAGCGGCGCGAAGCTTTTCCTCGGGTGTTTCAAGGTGACTCATTTTACTTTCAATATCAATCAGAGTCTCTTTGACCCAATGCTTGTATACGCTCTTGAATATTTCCTCTTTATTTTCAAAGACCAAATAAAGCGCGGGCCTTGAAATACCGGCAGCCTCGGCGATGTCGTTCATCGTTGCGCGCTTATATCCATAACGGAGAAAAATATCGAGAGCGGCCGCGAGTACCTTGTTTTTTTTTGCGATATCCATCTTTTGACTATTGACAAACTCCGTCTAATTGTCAATATTAGACATATAGACGATTTTTGTCAATCGTAATTACGGAGACGAACTTTGGCCAAAATAGTTCTCATAACGGGCGCGTCATCTGGCATCGGCGAGGAAACCGTCAAGCGCCTTATGACGGCGGGATATACAGTTTATGCCGGGGCGCGGCGACTTGACCGGATGAAATCCTTAGCCGATGCGGGAGCGCGTTTATTGGCTTTGGATGTGACTGATGATGGCTCGATGACCGCTGCTGTAAAAACTGTAGTGCAAGAAGCGGGACGTATCGATGTGCTGATTAACAATGCCGGCTACGGTTCCTATGGGGCGCTTGAAGATGTGCCACCGGAGGAAGCCCGCCGACAATTCGATGTCAACATATTCGGCCTTGCCCGCCTCACCCAACTTGTACTACCAGCAATGCGGGCGCAACGTTCCGGGCGGATCGTCAATATATCTTCCATCGGCGGAAAGTTCGGCGAAGCTTTCGGTTGCTGGTATCACGCCACCAAGTTCGCTGTGGAGGGGCTTAGCGATTCTTTGCGTATGGAGCTGTACCCGTTCGGTATCGATGTCGTCGTTATCCAGCCTGGAGCGACCCATAGCGAATGGTCCCAGATAGCCCACGACAGTCTGATCAGGTATTCGGGTGAGGGCCCCTATCGTGAGGCCGCCTCTGCGCACGCGAAGATGATGGAGGCAGGCCATAAAGGATCAATTCCTGCACCGCCAAGTGTTGTCGCCAGGACCATCGTTCAAGCGGTTCAGTCGCGCAACCCCAAGACCCGCTATACGACAGGCGGATTGGCAAAGACAATGTTGTTCATCCGCCGAATTCTTTCCGACCGTGCATTCGACGCGATGTTCCGGGTGATTGAACGCCAAATGTCGAAATCCTAAGCGCGCTAATGACGGCTGTTGCATTTTCAATGATCACCGTACGCAAATTATCGGCGCCCGTATTTGGACTGCCCTGACGAGCTTGAGGGTCAGCTCTATGTTGAATAACAAGCCAGCGCCGAAGAGAGGATCGTCATGAAAAAATCGCTCACTTTTAAGATTACGACATTCGTAATCTTGGGATTACTCATGTTTGTAGCAATTGTTAAGCTCAAATATGGAGCCGGGAAAGATTACCCTAATCTTGGAGCCAATTTAACAACAGAGTCTTTTGTCCTGGGAAAATTGATTCAATTGGACTACCCGCCGGGTAACCTTGCCATTGCGAATAATGGCGACGTTTATTTCAACTACCATCCGCTAGCAAAGGCCGAACGTTTTTCGCCAGTAACCGTTTTCAAATGGTCCAACGGCAACGTAGAGCCTTTTCCCTCGATCGAGGCACAGAAAAATTTCCAAGGAACGTTTGGAATGACTATCGATAAACAAAATCGGATTTGGTTTATCGAACCAGCGAGCTTTGATTTCAAGCATACGCATGTCTCTGCGTTCGACTTGGATACCAAACAGCGGGTGGAGTTTTTTGAATTTCCTGAGGGACAAGCGAAGTTTGCTGAAGACATCAGAGTCACAGCCGATGGGAAATACGTCATCTTGCCTAACCCAGGGCTTTTTAGCTTCACAACTTCGAGTGTTGTCGTCTATTCCGTCTCGGACCACAGTTTTTATTCGATCAAGTCGGATCATCCATGTATGAAGCCCGAAGACTGGATCATTCAGACGCCATATGGGCCTGACCGACTGCTTTGGGGACTTCTTAATTTCGCCGTCGGGATCGACGGAATCGAGATAAGTGAAGATCAAAAGTGGCTCTACATCGCTTCGATGACCAATTCTCGTCTTTGTCGCGTGCCGATGTCCGTCGTCTTGAACCCGGCAACGACAAGTGAAGCTTTCAATCAGAGCATTGAGGACATTGGGCAGAAGCCACTAAGTGATGGTATTACGGTCGACCGGGATGGGCGTGTCATCCTTACCGACGTCGAACACGGATCGATCATGGCATTCAATCCAATCACAAGTCAGCTATCAAAGCTCGGAGGTTCAAAGGATATTGTTTGGCCAGACGGAATCGTCGTTGGAGGCGACGGTGATGTTTACTTTACGGATAGCTCAATCCCTTCTTACTTGGATCCGCTCGTAAGAGCCCCGACCAAATCAAAGCTTCTTGAACACCAACCTTACTTTATATATCGCTTAAAGAAGTCGATGGACTGACCTGGCCCGGGAAATCTTTACCAGTTGAAGCTGGAGTTCTGTCGCAGTCTAAGCGAGGCAGCTGCGCATGACGGATAACCAGCTTCTCGCAGTCAGATCGAATGGACAATCTGTTGAAACATTACATCTAGACCAGTTGAAGGACTGCCGATTGAAGTGGGCGGCATCTGGACGAAAAGATGTCTGTGTCCAATAAAATATGTGCTATCGCAGGCGCGTCAAGTGGCTTTAAAGAACTAAAGCTATCGCAAGGGGATATTGAGTTTCGGTAAATCGATTCACACTCTCTTCTCGATCGACCTGAGACCCTTCATCAGGGATCGCGGCCGGCTTCGATTTCATCCGCGATACGGGTCGCGCCATACACCTTGCGCAAGGCTTCGAGAATCGCGCCGCTATGCACCGCGACGGCGCGATTCAATTTTTCGTCGTACCAGAATGCGCCGCCGAGCGAGTGGATGTTGCCGTCGAAAATCAGGCCGACGACTTCCGCTCTCTGATTGATCATCGGCGATCCGGAGTTGCCGCCGATGATGTCGTTGGTGGTGACAAAATCAAAACGCTGGTCGCCATTCAGCCGGTCGCGCGCAGCCAGCCATGACTCCGGCAGCTTGCTTGAAGGGATCGAATCCCGTGGCGCGCTCAAATGTGCCGGCAATCTGCGTGAACGGCGGCACCGGGGTGCCTTTTTCGTCCCAGCCTTTCACTTCGCCGTAGGACAGGCGCAGTGTGAAAGTCGCGTCGGGATAAACGCTGGTTCCGTACTTTTCGAAGCGCGCCTGCGCCAGCAGTTCGGCGTTTTTCTTTTCAACCGCTTCGACTTCATTCTCGTAACGCTTGCGCAATTCGCGCGCCCGCGGATCGACCTGCTTTGCCAGCAGGATGAACGGATCGGTAGAGGCATCGATGGCGGCCTGGCCCCCATCCCACAAGGCTTTTCGCACGGCCGGGTCGCCTAGTTTGGTGTTGTCGACCAGACGCTTCGCCATCGCGTCCGGCGATTCCTTGGCGAGCACTTCGTGGACGAACGGATCGTCCGCGCCGAGATATTCGCGCAGCTTGGTCAGCGAAAATGCGAGCGTGACTTTTTCCAGCGCGGGATAAACCGGCGCATCCGAAAACAGCCTTTGCGTGAGCGTCGGCAGTGCAGATTCGGTGTATTCGCGCAGGCGATCACCATTCGGCTTGTTGCGTTCCATAGCACCGCGCACCAGCGCACGCGCGAAGCGGAAATAGTCGGATGAAAAACCATTGCCGCGCTCGATGAATTTATACGGCGTTTCAAACGTCGCATAAGCCAGCTGCGCCTGCGCGATTTCATCCCAGGCATTGCCGTATTTTTTCTTGCGCGCGGGCTTGCTGTTGACGAATCCGCGCAATTCGGTTTCCTGCCCCCGCTTGAAGTTGAAAACCGCGGGATCGAGCAGCGCGCCGAGCTGGCCTTTCAGCGCCTTCAGCGAATTCTCCACACCAAAACGATCGTCTTCACTGGTGCGCGCGGCCTCGGCATTTTCGGAGGCATATTGATTCAGCGTGCCGCGCGTTTCCGAACCGAGCAGCAGCCGCGGAATCAGGTCGAGATCGCGGTAGCGGTCGAGTTGTGCAATCGTCAGCTGACGTTGCGTGGAACCGGGATGGCCAAGCACCATCGTCAGTTCGCCGGCTTCCGCACCGTTCTTGCTGAACGGAAAATAGTCGGCGACCTTGGCCGGCTTGCCATCTTCGTAAGCGCGCAGCAGGCCGATGTCTAGGTCGTAGCGCGGGAAGTTGAAATTGTCCGGATCGCCGCCGAAAAACGCGATGGCTTCGTCGGGCGCAAACACCAGTCGCGCATCCTGGAAGCGATGATATTTGTAGAGGTCGTAAACGCCGCCGTGATAAAGCTCGACCACATCGCAACGGGTACGGGCTTTATCGTCGCCGACACATTCGGCTTCAATTTTCGATTGTTCGGCTTTCTGCGCCTTGCTGAAATCCGCGCCGCTCATGCCGGCCGTCGCCTGCTTGACGCGCGCGGTGACATCGCTGATCTCGTCGAGCCGGTTCAGTTCGATGGTCGGGCACATCACTTCGTCTTTCTGTTCTTTCGCGTAAAAGCCGTCGGCGACGAAATTTTTCTGCGGGTTCGATAGCTGCTGCACGCATTCGCGCACGCAATGATGATTGGTCATCACCAGACCCTCCGGCGAGATGAACGAACCCGAACAGCCGCCGGCCAGCCGCAAGGCCGAACGCTGCGCGTGCTGTGTCCATGCCTCGTCCGGCGCAAAACCGTATTGCGCCTGCATCTTTTTCAGCGGCAATTTGTCCAGCGTCCACATGCCTTCTGCGGCTTGCGCGGACGTCAATGGCAAAGCGAAGGCGAGCGTGCCAGCCAGCAGTTTCTGGATCAAGGATTTCATGTCATTCCCGAATCAGGATAGTGGCGCGTGTCAAGATGATAAATTTGAAGCGAGCCTCATTCGTCGCTTTGCCCGAACCATGAGAAATCGAACAGCGGCGACGACATCGCGCCGAAAGAATAACGCAGGCTCAAGCTCACGGCGTTGGTGTCGTAGCGCGTTTTCAATTGCTGATTGCCTTGCAGATCGAAGGTCGATTTATCGAAGCCGGTGATGCGCCGGAAATCCGCCGATAACGCCCAGTGCGACAGCAGCGTCAGGCCGGCGCCGCCGCCGATTTGCCAGGCCGGTGCGATGTCCGAGTCGCTGCCGTTGCCGCTGTCCTGCAGATTGATGTCCGCAACACCCAAGCCGCCGCCGAAATAGATGAAGTATCCATATTGATGCAGCACGTCGACCCAGATATTAGCGATCGCCGAATAGGCTTTCTCGTTGATGCCATCGCTTTTGCCGGGCTTGTCCCGATAACTGAATTCGATATCGCTGCGCAGGTTATCGTTGAACGCCAGGCCAGATGCGAAAGTCGCGGATAGGCCAGTGCCGAAGTTGGCCGTACCGTCGCTCGAAGTGGAACCGCTGCTGCTTTGCGTGGCGACGCTGAAGCTGTGGCCGTTCTGCAACGCGGCACCGAGCGAGCCGGCGAGATACAAGCCGTTGTTCAAGTCCAGCTGCGCGAGGCTTGTCGATGGCGCCACGGCCAGCAATACCGCGATCGATAAGCAGAAGATTGCATGCAAGCTTGCGCGACGATTCATTCTCATCCAATCCTCTCCTGAAGCTGCGCAAAAAATTCCAGCGCGAGCGTAATGGTGAAACAGTAGTGTGAAGCAGCGCTTGCCGGTACGGGATTCGGGTAGCGAATCGTAAAGTGTCGGTCCGCAGGCTTTCGTTCAGCCTGTGCACAAGCGCAATGCGAGGCCGCAAGCTGGCTGTTGACGTGAGGCAATACAACAAGCTTGTGCAACCGCTGCCGCAGGATAGTCTGCGGTGAGAATCACCAACTCATGCGCTGCAACTCGGCCTGCTTGTCGATGAACTGGTGCTTCAGCGCGCCGCCTACATGCAAAGCAAAAAGCACGTACAAAACATAGCCCAGCCAGGTGTGCCATTTTCCAAACAGGCTATGCAGATAATCCTTGTAGGCCGGGTCCACCGCGGTGATCCAGCCTATTCGCGGAAACGGAATCAGGCCAAATAGTTGCAGCGGATGTGCGGCGGCATCTTTCCACGCCGAATCGTGCATCCAGCCGGACAGCGGCAAGGCCAATATCAACACATAAAGCAGCGCATGCGCGGCGTGCGAAGCCCGGTGTTCCCAAGGTTGAAACGCAGCTGGCAACGCCGGCGGACGATGCCCGGCGCGCCAAAGCACGCGCAGCAGCGCAAGGCCAAGCACGGTGAGGCCGATCGATTTATGTGTGTTGATCGCCGGCCGCACCCAGCCTTCCGGCAAGGAATCGGCGCCCAGCCCGAGCGCGACGTTGACGATCATCAGGCCGGCCACCAGCCAATGCAGGCCGACGGCGGTTCGGGTGTAGCGCAGTGTGGCTTGGCTCATTTCCGGTTCAGGTGTGCTGTGGCATTTTCGGTGCATTGCGAAGCAGGGCAGGTTCGCTTGCAACTGTGCGCAACGATAATCCGTACTCTCATTGCCTTGCTGTATGCGAATGCCGGGCCAAGCCTAGCCTTAACTGCTTTCAAATATCCAACATGATCCACTTATTGATTGAAAACCCCACGGGCTCGTTTCGCTGACATGGATGCACTGACGCACGCGCTGATCGCTTGTTCGCCACGCCATACGCCACCGCCCACGCCTCTGCGCGCGTACGTGATCCACGGCAGCATCTTCTGCCTTTGGCTACTGCTGTTCGCGGCCGCCTTCATGTTCGGCGGGATTTATGCCTGGTCGGTCGGGATCGTCTACATTCTTTACGATACCTTTCTGCAAGCCTTCGTCGCCTGGAACATGCGCAGCCTGCTGCGTGCCGCACCGGCGCTGGCGGCGGATCGCAGCACCACGCTCGGCGTGATCGTCGCCGCTTATAACGAAGCTGCGGCCTTGCCGGTAACGCTGGCTGCACTGTTGAAGCAGACCGATCAGCCGGATCAAATCGTCATCGCTGACGATGGCTCCAGCGACGGCACGGAAGCCTTATTAAGCCAGCAATACGGTTTGCAGACGCCGCCGTTGAACAGCCTGAGCGCACCCAGCACGCGTTATCCGAACCTGCGCTGGCTGCGTGTGCCGCGTGGTGGCAAAGCGCGCGCGCTGAACGCCGCGATGCAGTTGACGACCACCGAAGTGGTGCTCACGGTGGATGCTGATACCTTGCTGGATCCGCGCGCGATCGCCGCCTTTCGCCAAGCATTTTCGGCTGAGCCGGAACTGGTCGCCGCCACCGGTGTGCTGACGCCGGTTTGCGATGGTTCGATCGGCGCGCAGGTCTTGCAGTGGTTCCAGACTTACGAATACATCCGCAATTTCCTGTCGCGCTACGCCTGGATGCGCGCCGAAAGCCTGCTGCTGATTTCCGGTGCGTTCGCCGGCTTTAGGCGCGAAGCGATCGTAGAAGTTGGCGGCTTCGATCCCGATTGTCTGGTTGAGGATTACGAGTTGATCCATCGCCTGCGCCGTCGCGCACTTGCGAGCGGGCGCATCTGGCGTTTCCGCGTGCTCGGCGGCGCGCAGGCGCGCACCGACGCACCCGGCAATATTCTCGCGTTCCTGCGCCAGCGGCAGCGCTGGTTCGGCGGCTTCCTGCAAACGCAATACTGGTATCGCGCGATGGTTGGTGATCGCCGCTATGGACTACTCGGCAGCCTGATGCTGCCGGTCAAAGCGGTCGATACGATGCAGCCGTTATACGGACTTACCGCATTCGTGCTGCTGCTGAGTTTTCTGTTGACCGGACGACTCAGCGTACTGTTGCCGGTGTCGGGTTTGATCGCGTCGAAGATCGCCATCGACTTCGCGTTTCACCTGGCGTCGGTGCGCTGGTATCGGCGCTGGATCAACGACCGTCAGCGCGCCAGCTTCGGCGCCGCGCTGCTGGCCGCCTTGCTCGAACCGTTCTCGTTTCAACTGCTGCGTCACAGCGGCGCCGCACTCGGCTGGTGGTCATTCCTGGTCGGCCATCGCGGCTGGTCGCAGGCGAGCCGCAAGGGTTTGCTGGCGTCGGCGAGTCGAGCGGATTAGGTCGATTTCGCTGAGCCTGCGTCGTCGATGTTCGCCGAGAAAAAACGAAAAGCGCGACAGCCGGAATATTTTCGTAAACCGGTTTCACCGCCGCGTTAATCGAGGCGCAGCCGCGCTAACGATGCCGGATCATCCAGCAGCGATGCGGCGGCGGCGGGCGTTTGAAATCCTCGTCCAGCGTTTGCGCGGTGATGTCGGCGATGTCGAACATCGCCAGGGATTCGGCTTCGAGTTTGAAGCGGCGACGATTGTTGGAGAAATACAGCGTACCGCCCGGCGTCAACAGGCGCATACAGTTCTGGATCAGTTCGACATGATCGCGCTGCACATCTAGCGTATCGTCCATGCGCTTGGAGTTGGAAAAAGTCGGCGGGTCGCACAGGATCAAATCGAATCGCTGCGCTGCGTTCGTCGCCGCCTGTTCGCGCAGCCACACAAGGCAATCTGCGCGCAGCAAACGATGCGCATGCGAACGGCCGTGCGGCACCTGGCTGCGTGGTCCGCGCCACGCGGTTTGCGCCGCAGCGCCCGGCGCTTCCAGCATCGCGGCATAGCCATTGAGTTCGAGATTCTGCCGCGACCATTCGAGATAATTGGCGGAGAGATCGACCGAACAAGTAGCGAGTGCGCCGCCGCGCGCGGCATGCACGGTGGCGGTGCCGGTGTAGCAAAAAAGGTTGAGAAACCGCTTGCCGGCGCTCTCGGCTTGAATGCGGCGGCGCAGCGGGCGATGGTCGAGGAAAATTCCGGTATCGACATAGTCGTCGAGATTCACTTTCAGGCGGCAGCCGTGCTCGTCGATCTCGTGAAATTCGGAGCGCTTTTCCTGCCGCGAATATTGCTCGTTGCCTTTTTGCTGCTGACGCACCTTGAAATGCATCGCCGTCGTCGGTACGCCGAATTCGGTTTGAATCACCGCCAGCGCATCGCGTAGGCGGCGCTCTGCAGCATTCGGGTCGATCGTCTTCGGCGGCGCGTATTCGTGAACATGCACGCGCAATCGTTCGGTCGGATAAAGATCGATCGCGACCGCATAATCCGGCAGATCGGCATCGTAAACGCGATAGCAGAAAACGCCGCTGCGCTTCGCCCATTTCGCCAGATGCTTGTGATTCTTGCGCAGCCGGTTGGCGAAGTCTTCAGCCTTGCCGGCCGCTGCGGGCAGTGACGGATCGACCTGCAAAATATCGAACAGCAGCAGTTTGCAAGGCAGATCGCCGTTGTAGAAGTTGTAGATTTTTTCCGCGCGCAGACCGAGGCGCGGACCCAGCTCGGGTCTGCCGGTGAAAACCGCCGCGCGCCAGCCCGGGAAATTCTGCTTGATCGCAACGCCGAGCAAGCTGTAGAGCTTGATCAAATCCGCCTCGGTGCCAAGCCGTTCGCCATAGGGCGGATTGGTGATGAGCAGGCCGGGCGTTGCGCCGATCGGTCGCGCGGCGGCGAAATCATTCTGCCGCCATTCGATGTGTCGATCGATGCCGGCGAGCCGCGCGTTGGCTTGCGCGCTGCGCAAGGCTTCGGCGTCGATGTCCTGGCCGAGCATCGACGGAATATTTTTCGCGCCCGCGCGGCGGCGTTCTTCGGCGTCGTCGCTTAGTGCCAGCCATTTGGCAGCGTTGTACGAAGTCAGCGATTGAAAGCCGAAGCGCTGGCGCAGGATTCCCGGTGCAATATCACCAGCGATCCAAGCGGCTTCGATCAGCAAGCTGCCGGAGCCGCACAGTGGATCGACCAAAGCGCCGCCGCGTGCCGCAATTTCCGGCCAGCCGGCGCGCAGCAACAGCGCCGCGGCGAGGTTTTCCTTCAGCGGTGCCGCGCCGCCACTGTCGCGGTAGCCGCGCCGATGCAGGCTCTCGCCAGCGAGATCGAGGCTCAGCGTGCAAGCCGCATCCGCCAGATGCAGATGCACGCGCACATCCGGATAGTCAGCAGAAACATCGGGCCGGCGTCCGCACTGTTCGCGGAAAGCATCGGCGATCGCATCCTTGATTTTCAGCGCGGCGTAGTGCGAATGCGTCAGGGCCTGTGCACGGCCAGCGACCTCGATTGCGAAACTGCGATCGACATGGAAATACGTCGGCCAGTCGATCGATCGGGCCAATTGATACAAGCCATCGGTATCGGCCACCGCTTCCGAACATAGCGGCAACAGCACGCGGCTGGCGAGCCGCGACCACAAACAGATTCGATAAGCATCGCTCCAGCTGACGTTGGCCATCACGCCGCCGCGGCGCTCGCGCACTTCGCTGGCGCCGAGTCCATTCAATTCGATCGCCAGCAAAGGCTCCATGCCCTGACCGCAACTGACGAACACTGGGATGGAATCGCTCACTGAATTTTCAAAAGTTCCAGGCGGCAGGGCAGAGGGGTTCGATGGCGGAAATTCGCGCGGCATGCGTTAAGCTTTAAGCGTCGCCAGATGCCGTCGGTCTTATTTGGGCGTTGATTTCAGTCGTCAGCTGAGCAGCGTTTGCGCGATGGCGGATGCGCCCGATTGCTCGTCATTAGTTTCTCACGAAAGCTGTCGAAAGTTGCGACCAGGACTTTTCGCGTTTCCAGTCGTCCTCAAAAATATACCGCTTCCAGACCCTGAATTCTGAATGAAAACCTTTCAGTCCAAGACCCCGCTGCTGGCCCGCAGACGCGCTGTTCTGCAATCGATGCTCGGTTTGGGAATGGCCGGTTGCGGCGTCAGCCCAACGCTCGATCTGGTCGGCAAAACTCTGGCCGGCGGCAGCAAAACCGATTCAGGCTATCCGCTGACGCTCGCTCAGATAAGTGCGTTGCCCTACGCAACACTCGGCGCGCGCTTTGGCGGCGGCGCGCCGATCGTGATGGTTTTGGCCACGGTGGACGGCGACGAACTGCGCTGGGTTTCCGCCGATCGCGTTATTCTGGTGACGCGCGACGGCCGCCTTACCCAAACCGTGGGTCTGCCACGCGACCTTCGCGCAACGCAAATCGTCGCTGCCGATCCGCTGGTGCAAATCCTGAACTCCGGCGTAATCGACTCGGCGCCGAAAATCGGGCGCTACATCGATATGAGTCATCAGGATGCGTTCGGCGTGGTGGTCGAGTCGCGTTATTCCATCGTCGGCGTGGAGACGATCACGATTCTCGGCGTTCCACATGCGAGCTTGCATGTGCGTGAGCATGTGAACATGCCGGCCTGGCGCTGGTCGACCAACAACGATTTCTGGATCGATCAGGAAACGGCGAAAGTCCGCAAGGCGCGTCAGCAATATTGCCCGGAAGTCGCGGCGATCGAGTACGAGATTTTGAAGCCGCCCGCGTCGGCAATTGTGTGAGTTCGCGGCGAGCTTCGGCTAACAAAAAAGCCGCTCGATGAGAGCGGCTTTTTTAATCGGACATCGCTTAAGCGATTACAAAACTCAGGTTCCGGTGGCAGATCCTGTTGGGGCGGAACCGGAGGGAGCCGTCGGAGCACTCGCAGTCGGCGTGCTGCCTTTGCTCTTGTCCGATACCAGTGCAATCGTGCCGCCGATGATTCCAGCGGCGAGGAGCGCTGCGCCAGCAACCACCGATGCATCGCCACTACCACTCGCTGCACCCGCATCGATCGAACCTGCAGCAGTGCCGGTCTGCTCGGCAAATGCCGGCGCAGCGATCATCGCGGCCGACAGCATCGATGTCAGAATTAGTCCTTTATTCATCTCGCAATCCTCTTGACTTGAGCCGGTTATGAAATCGCATTGCCAAAACAATATTACCTACTGTTCAGGACTCGTGCTGGTCTTAATCTAACCGCAATTGGCAGGAAATACCAGCGCGCTCGTCGGCTTGCTCACGCACGCGCAGTGTTGTTTAGAATACGGGTTAGCGGGCGTGCGGATTATCTGCAAATAAATATCGATATATTTCTCTTCAAACTGCGGGCTCGGCCACGGCGGAAATCTGTTCAGCCGTCCGATTTCGGTCGGCGACGGGTGGCCTCACGCCGAATTTTCTGCTCCAAGGATTGACGATCAGACGGCTTAAATTCTGCAAAAACAGCCTGCAAATCGATGCTTATAACAATATTTATCGAATTATCAACCCATTCTCAGCGGCACTCTGATCGATGAATTCAAAATTCCGGCACCGGTTAGCCCAACTTATCCCCCCAAGCCGCCTGGTCGCGGTCAGCCTGTGCCTGGGCTTGACGATCGGCAGCGTCGTGGTCCAGGCGCAGGATTTGCCTTTCGATCCGTCTTCCATCGACCAGCTGAGTCCGGAGCAGCGTCAGCGTGCGCTGGATCTGATGGGGCAGGATGGCGCGGATTCCGGCAGTCAGGATTCCGACAGCCGCTATGCGAATTCAGATGGCAACAGCAACACCAATCAGGACAATTTCCGGCAGGACTATTCCGGCCGGATGAGCCAATCGCTGTACAGTGATGGCAGCAACCGCAGAACTGAAGACAACCGCTATCTGCTGGATCAGCGCTCGCTCAAGCTCGATCGGCGCAACTACGGCTCGAACAATGGCTTCGATGACGACCGAGTAACGCGCGTGCACGACCGGCGCGATCAGGTCTCACGCGATGGACACGACGCCTTCGGTGAATTGAAGCCGTTTGGCTACGATCTGTTTACGGCAGACGCTGATGCGTTCCGTCCGACCACCGACATCCCGATTCCGGCCGACTACGTGCTCGGGCCGGGCGATGTGGTGCGCGTTCAGTTGTTCGGCAGTCAGAACGGTAATTACCGCTTGCCGGTGGACCGCGATGGCCGCATCAATTTTCCGAAGCTGGGGCCGATCGATGTTGCCGGCCAGCATTTCGATGACGTGCGCAGCTTGATCGAGGATCGCGTTGGCCGCGAGATGATCGGAGTGCAGACCAGCGTGACGCTGGGCGAATTGCGTTCGATCCGCGTGTTCGTGCTGGGCGATGTCAACGCCGCCGGTTCGTACACCGTGAGTTCGCTTTCGACTATCACCAACGCGCTGATCGCCAGCGGTGGCATTGCGCCGATCGGTTCCTTGCGCAAAGTGGAATTGAAGCGCAACGGCCGCGTGGTGCAGGTGCTCGATTTGTATGATCTGCTGCTGCATGGCAACTCCAGCGCCGATGTGCGGCTGCTGCCGGGCGATGTGATTTTCATTCCGCCGGTGGGTCCGCGCGTGTCGGTCGATGGCGAAGTCAAGCGGCCAGCGATTTATGAATTGAAGGATGAGTCCACGGTGGCGGAGATGTTCAAGCTCGCCGGCGGTCTGCTCGGTTCCACCAATACGGCGACAGCGCAGATCGAGCGCTTCGATCGCAACCAGAAAAAAATCCTGCTGCAGTTGAATGTGCAGAGCGAAACCGCGCTGGATTCGCATGTGCAGGATGGCGACGTGGTGCTCGTCAAGCGCGTGTCGGGGCCGTTTGACAACAACGTGCGCGCGTTCGGCGCAGTGCGGTATCCGGGTAGTTTCGAGTGGTCAAGCGACACGACGTTGCAAAGCCTGCTGCTCGAAGCACAACTGCTGCCTTCGCAGACATCAAAGGAAACCTATCTACCGATCGGCTTGATCGAACGCACTGACCCCGGCAGCGGTCTGCGCGATTTCGTCACGTTCAATGTCGAAAGCGTGATGTCGGCGAATGCTCCGGCCATGCCCCTGCAGCGCAACGACATGGTCATCATCCTGAATCGGAAGGATGTGAGCTTTCTTGATTCGCTCGCAGTACGCCGGGTGGCGGCGGGTGACTTTAGCCGGATCAATGATTGTGCCGGCTTGCAGCGTCTAGCGGACGTGGTGGGTTCGGACCGGCCGATTCGTCTGCTCAAGGCGTTCAGCGCGCGCAACGCGAGCGCGTTGCAGGATCGTCTTAAAGTCTCTCGGCAGAACGGCGAACTCGATGTGGACGATCAGACGACGGCTGAAAACAATCCGCAGTCGCGCTCCTCGCGGGATGGTTCGGCCATCTCGCAGAAGATGAATTCAACGCGCCAGACGGATGTTTCGCAAAAATCCCTCAGTCCGGACGAAGTTTGCCCGCAGCTGTTCACGCAGGTGCCGCGCGCGCTGCCATTCTTGCTGGAGCAGTCGGTCGCGGCTTACGGCGAAGTGCGCCAGCCGGGTATTTATCCGATCGCCGAGAACACGCCGATTGCGCAGGTGGTTGCTGCGGCTGGCGGCTTGAGCAGCGAGAGCGATCCGCACAATGTCGAATATGTGTCTTACGCAGACGCGCTGAAGGCGCGCAGTTCGCATTATCAGGTGCTGGATATCGCGGGCGCTGCGGCGATGAGGCGGGTCAATCCCGGCGACGTGTTCAACTTCAAGCCGACCTTTCTGGGCCAGGAAATCGGCTCGGTGCGGGCGCTCGGTGAGTTCAAATTTCCCGGTACGTTCGGCATTCTGAAAGGCGAGCATCTATCGGAATTGATGCGCCGCGCGGGCGGGCTTACCGCTTCGGCCTATCCGTTCGGTGCGGTATTCACGCGCGAGAGCGCGCGCAAGGCCGAGGCCGAATCGTTCCATCGCGCGGCGGATGACCTGCAGCAGTCGATGGTCACCGCCGTCACCAGCGGCGCGCTTGGCACCAATGCCGCCAATGCCACGCCGCTGCTGAGTGCCGTGGTGAAAAGTCTGGAGTCGGCAACGCCGGTCGGGCGCGTGGTGATCGAAGCCGATCCGACGGTGCTGGAAGCGAAGCCGCAGCTCGATCCGATTCTCGAGCCGGGCGATTTGATCGTGATGCCGAAGCGGCCGATTTCGGTGACCGTGATCGGGCAAGTGCTGAACCCCGGCTCGGTCGCCTTCAAGCCAGGGCTTTCGGTCAAGCAGTATGTCGAGCAGGCCGGCGGTTATTCGCAAGGCGCGGACAGCGGTCGCGTATTCGTGATCCTGCCGAACGGCAGCGCGCAGCGATTCAAATCCTCGTTCTGGAATTACGAGACCAACGAAATCCCGCCGGGCAGCGAGATCGTAGTGCCGCGCGATGCTGCCCCGTTCAACGCGATGGCCTTCTCGGAGCGAATTTTCGGATTGCTGTCAACCCTTGCGGTAACTGCCGCATCCCTGGCTGTGATCTCGAACAACAATTGAGCTTCGCGGCGAACGGCGGTCGTTGCCTGTGAAAGCCGTGTCCGGAGTCGGGTCATCGATTGCCGGCAAGCGCCTGCTGCTCGCCGTGTTCGGCTGCGCAAGTGTGGCGGCGCATGCCGAGTTGTTCGATACGCCGAACGATGTCGGTAGCGTCGGCCTGCTGCAAACTCCGACGGCGCGCTTTGCCGACGATGGTGAATTCCGCGTCGGCATCTCGCATGTGCTGCCCTATAACCAGGCACATTTCACCGCGCAAGCGCTGCCGTGGTTTGAGACGACATTCCGCTATACCGATGTGACCAATGTGCCTTACGGTCCCGAGTCCTTCAGCGGCAAGCAGACTTACAAGGATCGCAGCTTCGGCTTCAAGATGCGGCTTTTGCAGGAAGGCGAATATTGGCCAGCGGTCGCGCTGGGCGTGCAGGATTTTGGCGGCACCGGCGTGTTCGACGCCGAATATCTGGTTGCCAGCCGGCGCTATTACGACGTCGATTTCTCGCTCGGTCTCGGCTGGGGGCGACTGGGTGCCGCCAGTCGTCTGCACAATCCGCTCGGCCTGATTTCGGCGCACTTCAATCAAGCTCAACTCGACATTGCCGGCAGTACCACCACCACACCCGGCGGCGCTGGCCTGGGGCGATTGTTCACCGGCACCGTTGGCCCATTTGGCGGCGTGCAATGGCATACGCCGATTCCCGGCGTATCGGTCGTGATCGAATACGACGAGAACGATTACCAGCATGAAGCGCTCGGGATTCGACTGCCGCAGAAGTCGCACATCAACGGCAAGCTGGATTACGAGCCGTGGTCGGGTACCCATTTGGGGCTGGGCTACGAGCGCGGCGATACGCTGACGTTCAATGTTGATTTCGGCGTCAACTTCGAGAAATTCCGCGGCATTCCGAAACTGGCCGATCCGCCGCTGCCGCCTGTCAAGCTGCGTGATGAAACCACGCCGGACGAGCCGGATGCGGCAGAAGCGCCGCCGGATATTTCTCAAGCGCAGCAGCAGCAGACGGTTGAACAGCTCAGGACCGAACTGATGGCACAGAGCTTCAATCTCGTCGCGGTGAATTTCAATGCATCCGCGCATGAAATCGAAGTCTGGCTACGGCAGGATCGCTATAACAATCCCTCGCAAGTCGTCGGCCGCACCGCGCGAATCCTCACCGCGACTGCGCCGGAGCAAATCGAACGCTTCACCGTCATCAATCGGGATGAAGGGGTTGAGACTTACCGCATTACCGTGCAGCGGCGCGATTTTGAAAAGCTGGCGACCGGGCAGATCAGCCCGGAAGAAATTTTGTTGAACAGCGAGATCGTGGCGCCGAAGCCGGGCGAGCCGGAAGCGAGCTTCCGCAATCTCGATCATTACCCGCGTTTCGGCTACGACATGGGCCCCGGCGTGCGGCAACAGATCGGTGGTCCAGACGGATTTTATTTCGGTCAGTTGCTGTGGCATTTCAACGGTGATGTCGCGGTGAGCGATCACCTGAGTTTTTCGGGCGAACTGGGCATCAACATCATCAATAATTTCGATGGCCTGACGCAGCCCTCGAACAGTTCGCTGCCGCATGTGCGCAGCGATATCGTGCAGTATCTGAAGCATGGCCAGAATTCGATCGATCAGCTGGAAACCGATTACATCTGGTCGCCGGCGAACGAGGTTTACGCGCGGTTTTCCGCCGGCATTTTCGAGGACATGTATTCCGGAATCGCCAGCGAATTACTGTACCGGCCGTTCGGAAAACGCTGGGCCGTGGGATTCGATGTCAACCATGTCTGGCAGCGCGCGTTCGACGAACGCTTCGATCTGCTTGGCTACAACGTCACCACCGGCTTCGTCACGCTGTACTACGATTTTCCGATCTACAACCTGATCGGCAGCGTTTCGGTGGGCCGATATCTGGCGCGCGATCGCGGCGCAACCGTGAACCTTGGGCGGCATTTCAGCGATGGTGTGGTCGTCGGTGCCTTCGTCACCAAAACCAATGTTTCTGCCGCGCAGTTTGGCGAAGGTTCGTTCGACAAGGGCATTTATATCGTCATTCCTTTCGACGTGTTCTTCACCGAATCCAGCCGCGAAAACGGTACTCTGGTCTACCGCCCGTTGACGCGCGATGGCGGTCAGCGCGCACGCGATGGCAAGGATCTGTTCTCTGCAACCGGCAGCGGTGATTTAGGTCATATCAACGAAAGCTGGCCGGAAGTTGCACATTGAGAAATCTTCGGCCAGGTCTTTAATTCCTGATTCAGTGGAAAGCCGGAAGACTGGATAAGCTTTGCGTTTTGACGATAAAACCTTAAAGTAGATGACACAAATCCTGAAACGCCTATTCAAAGTGCGCTTGGCAGCCCAGCGCCAGTCTGCGCCCTGCCGAAGCCAAACCATGATCGCAGCGGATGAACGATAACTCCGGGTCAGGTGTTGCCCGCGGAACGGGCGCAGGACGCGAGCGTTTTTCGCAGCAGGATTCCGCGCTGGAGCGGCCGCGTTTCGATGACGGCGAAATCAGTCTGCTCGATGTCGCCCGGCTGTTATGGCGCCACAAGACCTTGATCCTCACTGCGACGATTCTGTGCGGTGCAATCGGTGCAGCAGGCGCTTATCTGATTACGCCGACGTATCGCGCTGAAGTGCTGTTGAGTCCGGTCGAACCCGATGGCCCGAAGGCCAATCTCGGCGGCCTCGCCTCGCAGCTCGGCGCATTTGCATCGCTGGCCGGCGTCAGTGGCAGCAAAGGTTCGGAAAAAGAGGAGGCATTGGCAACGCTGCAATCACGCTTGCTGACCGATACTTTCGTTACCGAGGAGAATCTGTTGCCGATCCTTTTTGCCGACAAATGGGATGCCGCCAAGCAAGGCTGGAAGACTTCAGACCCGAAAAAAATCCCCACGCTTTGGGACGCCAACAAGCTCTTCACCAAGTCGATCCGCCAGGTCGTTCAAGATAGGAAAACCAACCTCGTCACGTTGGCGATCGTCTGGAAAGACCCCAAAATAGCTGCAGCTTGGGCCAATGACCTGGTGCGCCGAACCAATCTTTATTTGCGCAGCAAGGCGATTACGCGATCCAACACCAACATCGACTACTTGAAGGATCAGCTCACCAAAACCAGTGTGGTCGAAATTCATCAAGCCTTGAACAGTCTGATCGAAGATGAGATCAAGAAAGTCATGCTGGCGCAGGGCACCGAGGAGTACGCATTTTCAGTGGTCGATCCGGCGGTGGTGCCCGAAGAAATCAGCAGTCCAAAGCATGCGTTGATCGCACTGGGTGGCGCAGTGCTGGGCTTTCTGGTGAGCGCGATGGTTGCGATGATCCGCTCTTCAAAGCGCCTCGACCTGCCGATCAGCGAAGGCAGCGAACTCTGAGTTCCGATTCAAGCCGAAGTTGAGTGTCTCGCTTGCAACTGCGGCTTTTCGCAGCCATTCACTTCTCCACGAACGCCCGCTCGAACACATAATCCCCGGTCACACCGGTATGCGCCGAGACCTCGAAACCGCGCGCATCCAGCAGCGCCCGCGTATCTGCCAGCATGCTCGGG
>CAJCJH010000030.1 GCA_903970615.1 Rhodospirillales bacterium | reverse complement strand
CGAGGCCGGTCATGCCGACATAGGCAATGACCTGGCCCTGACGCACCCGCGAGCCGATGTGCAGGCCCGCTGCGAAGCGCGACAAGTGCCCGTAAACGGTTTCGATGTTGCCGTTGTGCTGCAGCATGACGACGTTGCCATAGCCGCCTTTGCGGCCCACGAATTCGACCTTGGCGTCGCCCGTGGCATGCACCGGCGTGCCGATTGCGGCGGCGTAATCAACACCCTTGTGCGCGCGCATGATGTTCAGGATCGGGTGCCAGCGGTGCAGCGAAAAACCCGAACTGATGCGGGCAAAGTCGACTGGCGTGCGGATGAAGGCGGTGCGCAGGCTTTGGCCATCCGGCGAAAAATAGGCCTTGCTGCCATCCGCGGCGACGAAACGGACTGCACGGTGTTTCTTGCCCTGATTGATGAATTCGGCGGCGAGGATATCGCCATCGCGCATCTTCTTGCCGTCCTTGTAGAGCTCTTCATAGACCACGGAGAAGCGGTCGCCTTCCTGCAGATCCTGCGCGAAGTCGATGTCGTAGCCGAACAGGTCGGCGAATTCGAGAATCAGGCGGTCGTTCAGGCCCGCTTTGTGGCCGTCGGCGAACAGCGAGTTTTCGATCACGCCGCTGGTCTGCGTGCTGCGACGCTCGATGGCGGCGGTGAGCGTGCTGGCTTCCATGCCGCTGTCGCCGCGGCGGACAGTGAGCGTGTGCAGCTGATCGAATGCGTAAGTCAGTTCTTCGAGTCGGCCGCCGATGATGCGCAGCTGTAGAACATCGCCGGCCCTGAGGCGGCGCAAATGCGCAGCGTCACCATCCAGCTTGGCCATCGACATCCAGTCTTCGGCGGGCAGATGAAGTTGATCGAAAATGTTGGAGAGACTTTCTCCCGCCTTGACCTCAACCTTGGTCCACTGGCTGGCGGGCGGCGGCGCGACCGCATCGGCGACGGCGCCCTGGACGATCGAATCGAATTCCTCGGCAGGAAATTCGTCGCTCGGACTGTCGGCGGCGACGGTGGCTGCATTGGCGTCTGGCGCGGATTCTGTGCGGTACAGCGCGAAGGCAGTAGTCGACGCGGCAAGGAAAGCGCAAATCAAGACGATTCGGCGGGCGGACGGGGAGAATTCTCCGCCTGCGTGGCTATAATCCAGCATTATGTTGTTCCAGAAAAATGAATGTTGCGCGGTAAAACGCCGCTTGGGTGTCGCCATCCCCAAAAGTCATAACCGACTCGTGCCGCTGGCCACACCGCAACAACATCATAATTCTTTTCAGTTTGCAATCCCTTAGACCGTTTTCCTTCCGCGCTTACACGCCAATCAGCCATCGTCCAAAAGTATGAACAACCGATTCGTCGAGATCGAACGCGGCACCGATGAGATCATTCCGCGGGATGATCTGCAGCAACGGCTGCAAACCGCGGCGGATTCCGGCAAGTCGCTGCGCATCAAGGCAGGCTTCGACCCCACGGCCAAGGATTTGCACCTCGGCCACACGCTGCTACTCAACAAATTACGTGCATTCCAGAAAGCCGGCCACGAAGCGATTTTTCTGATCGGCGATTTCACCGGCATGATCGGCGATCCGACCGGCAAGAACGAAACGCGCAAGCCCTTGACGCGCGAGCAGGTCGAAGAAAACGCGCGAACTTACCGCGAGCAGGTGTTCAAGATTCTGGATCCGGCGCGCACGACGATCGAGTTCAACAGCCGCTGGCTTGATCCTCTGGGCGCGGAAGGCGTGATCCGGCTGGCGGCGCAATACACCGTTGCGCGCATGCTGGAGCGCGACGATTTCACCAAGCGCTATCGGGACAATCAACCGATCGCGGTGCATGAATTTCTATATCCCTTGTTGCAAGGCTACGACTCGGTGGCCTTGAAAGCGGATGTCGAACTCGGCGGCACCGATCAGAAATTCAATCTGCTGGTCGGACGGCATTTGCAGCAGGCGCATGGCCAGAAGCCGCAGGCGATCATCACTTTGCCGATTCTCGAAGGTCTCGATGGCGTGCAGAAAATGAGCAAATCGCTCGGCAACTTCATCGCGCTGAACGATCCGCCGCGGGAAATGTTCGGCAAGCTGATGTCGATTTCCGACAGCTTGATGTGGCGCTATTTCGAGCTGTTGAGTTTCAGGCCGTTGAGTGAAATCGAACAGCTGCGGCGCGATGTGGCGGCCGGTGCGAACCCGCGCGATGTGAAGATGGCGCTCGGTGTTGAAATCGCCGCGCGGTTTCATGGCGCCCAGGCCGGCGAGCAGGCGCGGGCGGATTTCATCGCGCAATTTTCGCAGGGTGCGTTACCGCAGGATATCGCCGAAGTGCAGATCACCGCGCCAACGGGCTTGCCGATTGCGCAAGCGCTCAAGCAAGCCGGTTTGGTGGCGAGCAATGCCGAGGGCAATCGTATGGTCGAGCAGAAGGCGGTTCGCGTCGAGCAGCAGAAAGTCGAAGACCGTAGCCTCGTGCTGGCGGCCGGCCAAAGCTATCTGCTGCAAGTGGGCCCGCGCCGCTTTGCCCGCTTGAAAATTCTGGCGGGATAGCCGGAACGACCTAGACCCCAGTCATTGCGGGGCTTGAAGCCGGATCGGTTGACGCGATTGACGCTCGTATTGCAGCCGAGCTTTGCGATTCCGGCAAAAAGATTTTCAGAAACTGACGCATCCGCTATTGCATCGTCATGACAGCCTGTCTATAGTTCGCGCCCCGCAGCGGTCTCCGCCGCGGGGAAGGTGAAGGAAAGCAGCACTTTGGGAAAGTTTCACTCCAAGTGTTGACAGGGTTCGAAAGACCTCTATAATTCGCCTCCCGCTGACGGCCTCCACGATAAAAAGTGACCCGCTCGGCCCGCTCATTAAAAGTCTAAGCAAGTGATTTGTGTGGGTGCTCCCGGATGCGTGGTGAAAGCCATTAGCATTACGGAGTATCAACAAAAGCCTAAGTTGTTTTGAGCTATTGTTTGATCACTCTTTCGGGATTGTAGGCACAGCCAGTGTCTATGATTCCTTCCAGTTAGCTTTAAGCTTTAAATTAATTGGAGAGTTTGATCCTGGCTCAGATTGAACGCTGGCGGCATGCCTAACACATGCAAGTCGAACGGGAGTAGCAATACTCTAGTGGCGGACGGGTGAGGAATACATAGGAATTTGCCCTTAAGTGGGGGATAGTCGAGGGAAACTTCGTTTAATACCGCATGATCTCGTGAGAGCAAAGCAGGGGACCGCAAGGCCTTGCGCTTTTGGAGAAGCCTATGTCGGATTAGCTAGTTGGTGAGGTAATGGCTCACCAAGGCGACGATCCGTAACTGGTCTGAGAGGATGATCAGTCACACCGGAACTGAGACACGGTCCGGACTCCTACGGGAGGCAGCA